>JAWLDT010000054.1:0-18256 GCA_041686485.1 Bacteroidales bacterium
CATCCATCCATAATCAATAAACATCCATCCATAATCAATAACCAAAACCCAGTCAAATCCAAATTGAAATCCGTAACACTATGCCAATCAAAATCTTAGCTGCCGGCGACCTTCACCTGGGAAAACGCTCCTCCGGGGTGCCGGACGACGCCCGGACAAGCTCTTCCAAATACACCTGGGAGCTGATGATCAACATGTGTATCGACAAACAGGTGGATGTGCTTGTGCTGCCGGGTGATATCATTGATAAGGATAACCGCTTTTTTGAAGCCATCGGGCCGCTGCTCAATGGCTTCACCCGCCTGAAAGAACATGGCGTGCAGGTGCTGATGACCTCCGGGAATCACGACTACGACGTGCCCCGGCAGGTGGCCGATACCGCTGGCATGGATCATGTTGCCCTGCTCGGTCAGCATGGCCAGTGGGAGGTCAGAAAGCTTACCAAAGAAGGTCTGACCGTGCAGTTTGCCGGCTGGTCCTTCCCGGAAGAGCAGGTGAAAAAGAACCCGCTCGAAGACTTCGACCGGGCCGCCATCGACCCTGCATGGCCGGCCATTGGCATACTGCATTGTGATGTGGATGTCCGCGACAGCGTCTATGCGCCGGTAATCAAAGCCGATCTGATGAACACGCCCGTGAACGCCTGGCTGCTCGGCCATATCCATAAACCGGAAGAAATCCACCACGCCGACCCGCTGATATGGTACACAGGCTCTCCCCAGGCCTTCAGCGCCAAAGAACCGGGTACCCACGGCCCCCTGCTTGTTACCGTGGATGACAACCAACACATCACCGCCCACCATATATCCCTGTCACCAATCCGCTACGAACCGATCCAGGTCAGCGTGAACGGGGAAATGGATGAAGGGGACCTACGCTCCCTGCTTATCAATACCATGAAGGAAGATGCCGCCAAAAGGAAGGAAGAGTCCGCGCAATTACAGTATATCCTCTACGATGTAACCCTCATAGGTGAACATGAGCGTATCCTCGAGGTGGATAAATGGATGATGAAGTTCAGTGGACTACCTTTCCAGGAACTGCCCGGCAGCAGTATGCAGTATGGCATCCGGAAGATAATCAGCCAAGTCAGGCCGCTGATCACCAACCTGGAAGAATATGTAAATCCCGATACACCGGTCGGTGTTCTGGCTGAAACCATCCTGGCCATCCGGGAGGATCGCTCGACGCCCCTCCTCGACAAGCTGATCCGGCAGTGGCAGAAACGTTATAACGACATGAAAAGTGCCCCGGTCTATATGCCGTTACAGGAATTCGCTGATGAAGAGTACGGGCAGGGTGATAAGGATACCCTTGCCAGGTCCTGTATCCTGCAGGAGTGCAACCGCCTGTTTACCGAGCTGCTGAGCCAGCAGGCCCCATAAGTGTAGCACTGCTCAATGCCGGTCTGCTTATACGCCGGGAACAAAATACAGTTTGTATGAAACTTTAAATGCTTGTGTTATTAACCAGAATCCATATAGCCCATTTATGACCCCGCTTACATTCAAAAGAATATCGCTGCAACGACTGCCTGGTTTGCCGAAAGGGATCAAGCCGCTGGATGGGCTGGCACCCCATATCAATATCATCACCGGTCCGAACGGTTCCGGGAAATCGTCCACTGCCCGTTTTATCCAAAACCTGATCTGGCGCAAGCCAATGGGCAACATCTTTGCCGACACCCGCTTCGAAACGGGCGATGTTACGTGGACATCCCACACCGAGCCTAGCATCAGCCTGCTGCAAAAAGACGGGATCAATGCCGAACTGACCGGTCTACCGCCCCGTGAAGCTGAAACCGGCTATATGCTGGCATTGCACGATCTCGTGGTCGCCGACGATAAAGATCTGGCCGCCGGTATCGCCCGTGAATCTATCGGCGGGTACAACCTGGAGGAGGCTAAAAGCAAGCTCGAATACGGAAATGGAGTTAAAAGCACCAACTCGGGAGAATATAAAGCTTATAAGCAGGCGGCCGAAAAGATGAAAGAGCTGCTTAAGCAACAACAGGATCTTAAAGATGAAGAAGCCAGACTTACGAAGTTGAACAAAGAACTGGAGGAAGCCAGGAAGGCAATCACGGAGAAGTCATTTTATGAAAAGGTTCAGGAGTTTCTGCAGGCTAAAGAGAAGGTTATGCATGCTGAGCAGCAGCTTCGGCAGTACCCGTTCGAAATTGAAAATGCCAGGGAGGATGATCCGGATCAGCTTCAGAGGCTGGAAAAGACCATCAGGGATTCGGACGAATTGATCGCAAAGGCTGAGAATGCCATTTCTCAAAACAAAGAAAGGATCCGGTCCCTTGCCCTTCCGGAAGAAGGCCCGAACAGGGAGGAGATCCTCACGTTAAAGAAGAAGGCCGACCTGCTGGCCGAGACAGAAAGGGAGTTGCGGGAGGTCTCAGAGAAAAAGGTGGAGGCAGAAACGCATGCTGCGGATTCCCTTAAAGGCCTTGGTGGAGAAGTGGACGAAGAGGCATGGCAGGGTATTGATCTTTCGGGTATCAATAACCTGGATGAGTTTTTGTTGACCGCCGAGCAGGTCTCAGCGGAAAAACAGCTGCACGAACAGAAAAAGAAGCGTTTGCAGGAAGACATACAATCCCTGCAGGAAGGTGATCCGGAAACGATTAGCCGGGGAGTAAGGTTGCTGGCATCCTGGCTGAAAAATGACCGTAGCTATTTTGGTATCGCACCGCATTGGTTCTACCTGATGGCTTTGGCTGCTGTGCTTATCGCTGGTGCGGTATGGCTGTTTGGTGCCGTTGCGCTGGCCGGCTTACTGTTGATCGCCGGACTTCTGCTGGCCGGCAATCTCACGAAACCAACCAAACAAAAACAAGTGTATGCAGACGACTACGTAGAAACCGGTCTGAAGCAGCCTGCGGAATGGGAGACGGAGGAGGTGGCTAAACTCCTGGATGCACTGACCGAGCTGCTTCACGGCGTTAAACGACGGGAAAGCCTTACACTAACCCTTCATAATCTGAAAGAAGAGGATGAAAGAATCAAGGAAAAGTCATTGCAGGTGCAGGAACGGTATGACGTGCTGCTGAGTAAGTTGCATGCCGTTCCCGGCCTTCCGGAACAGGGACTTGACAGCTCGCCGGGGCTGTATCATTTTCTGGCAGGGCTTCAAAAGTGGCAGGAGCATAACGGCAATGTCCGTGCCGCTGAAGAACACATCAGCCTTCTTCAGGAAAGACATGCGAAAACGCTTGGAGAGATCAATGCGCTGCTGGACAACTACGACATCGACCGGGTTGCCGATGCAGAAGAAGCCAAAGCTATCTGCGAGACCCTGGAAGAGAAGGTGCAAAATCGGAAAGATGCGCTTCATGAGATCCGGGTACAGCAAAACACGATATCACAGGCTGTTGAAGGGCGGGATAAGGCGGAGAAGCTGCGAATGGACATTTATGAAAGGGTGGGTGTTGAACCGGGCGATGCGCAAGCGGTGAAGGACCTTGTGCAGCAGTTGAAAACTTATAAGGAACTTCGGGAGCAGCTTGCGGGTGAACAGGGTAATCTGAATGGAAAACAGGAAGCGCTTGAAAGGCACGCATTATACGCTGAGAAAAAAGAAGAGCTGGAACAACTACAGGCGGAAGAAGTGCAGGAGCGGATTGCCCTGGCTTCAGAAAAGAGCAACCGCTATGAGCCGTTGCTGGAAGAGATAGAGGGAATCAAAGCGAGGGTCGACCGTGCCCGTCACGGACAGGAGCTGGAGCAAGCTATCAAAGAGAAGGAGGAAGCTCTCGGGGAGCTGGACGGCTTGTTTGAGCAGAATGTTTCGGCGGTTACCGGCCATTTGCTGTATGAAGCCCTTAACGATGAGATCCGCGAGAAAGCCAGACCCGAAGTGTTTAAGCGTGCACAGCGTTTATTCAGCGATATTACACAGGGTCGTTATAAGCTGATCCTGGATGAGGGCGGTGAGGCTGATTTTCGGGCTTTTGACAATGTGCAGGGCAGAGGACAGGCCCTTGAAGAGCTCTCAACAGGTACGCGGGTGCAATTGTTGATTGCCGTGCGACTCGCTTATATCGAAAGCAAGGAGGGCGACCTGAAGCTGCCCCTTCTGGCAGATGAACTGCTGGCCAACAGCGATGACGAGCGTGCCCGGGCCATTATCGATGCCCTCATCGAGATCAGCCGCCAGGGACGACAAGTGTTCTATTTTACCGCTCAGCAGGATGAAGTGGAACGTTGGCAGGATGCCCTGGCCGGAAATGAGCAGCTCTCATATCAGATCATATCCCTGGCAGGCGAGCCGAACGAGGCAGTCAAGCAAAAACAGACCGGCATGGAGCCCGGTTCGCTCCGCTTATCAGATTCGGTGCCTGAACCCGGTAACCTGTCGCATGATGAATATGGCAGAAAGCTGAAGGTACCTCCTTTTGATCCCCTGACAGATTACCCCGGTGTTATGCATCTGTGGTATCTGGTGGAGGATACGTCATTGTTGTATCGATTGCTTAGACGTGGCATTAGGACATGGGGGCAGCTCCGGGGCTTTGTTAATTTTTCGGGAAAGGTGGAAGGGCTGACCGATGAAGCTTATGCAGGCATGAAGGAGAAGGTCAGGTTGCTGGAAGACTGCTGCGAAATCTATCAGACAGGGCGCTCAAGGCAAATTGATACAGGTGTGCTGAAACAGTCCGGAGCGGTGAGTGACAAGTTTATGGCAGATGTTGGGCAAAAGCTCCGGGAGCTGGGCGGAGATCCCAAGGCCCTGATCCGTTCTTTACAAAATGGGGAGATCAAAAAGTTCAGGAATGACAATATCGATAAGCTGAAGAATTTTCTTATTGATGAAGGCTATCTCGACCAGCGGGAGCCCTTCTCCGGAGAGGAACTTCAGGCGCGTATGTCGGCCTGTTTATCCAACACCTCAGTGGATCCGGAAGAAGGAGAACGCTTCCTTAAAGTTGTTTTTGAGCAGGATTAACTTGCTATATGGTATACGGTTACCAGAAAATATCATTTCCCGTAAATGGTGATATTGATATGGCTGGCGTTCTGTCTGGCGGTATCAGAAGTGAAGTGTTTAACGAATAGAGCTATTCACACAATAAAGAAATGCTATGTCAAAACATGGGACCATTAAACGCTGGGCGCTGATCATTGAAAAGACAGGCCGCGGGAATTATCCTTCTTTCCGGGAGATACATAATTACCTTGAAGAGCATGGGTTTACGATTTCGGAGCGTACCCTCCAACGCGATATTGAAAAGATACGATACGAGTTTTCAGTAGAGATTGTCTATGATCACACGTATGGTGGATACACGATTGACCGGGAGCTAAGCATCAACAGTGATTACATTGAACGTTTCCTGGAAATGGCCATTACGGCTGACTTGTTTGCTGATAACCTGCGCGATGGACGGGAGAATCATGAATACCTCGAGTTTGAGTCGCGTGGCGATATGCGTGGCATTGAACTGTTAAAACCGCTGTTGTTTGCCATCAAGAACCAGCGGAAAGTCTCGTTTCTGTATAGAAAGTATCAGACTGGCAACCAGCAGCTTCGACATGTGAACCCCCGTTTGCTGAAAGAGTATCTCGGCCGGTGGTACCTGGTAGGCATATCTGCCAGGGCCAAAGCATTCCGGATTTTCGGACTTGACCGAATGTCGGAGGTCCGGGTACATCAGGAAACTTTCAATCGAACACCCGGTAACGATCCGCGCGCGCTCTTTCAGGACAATATTGGAATTACCTATACACCCGAAAAGGCACAGCGTGTAGTGCTCTCTTTTACACCTTTACAGGGGAAATATATTAAGTCGTTGCCCCTCCATTCCTCCCAGGAGATACTGGAAGACACTAAGAAGGAGCTTCGTGTGAGCCTGCGTATTGTTCCCAACTTTGAGTTTCGGCAAAAGATCCTGATGATGTGTCCGGCCGTAAAAGTGCTTCAACCTGATTCGCTGGCAGATGAGATAAAGGCTTCTTTGCGGGCGGCTCTGGATCAGTATGAATGATTCTTTGGCCGCAACTTTACGGGAAGATGCTATGCCTTTTGTCAGAACATGTTTTCTCAGCGCTATACTGGATAGAACAAAGTGTGTTTTTCCCTATTCATCTTTCCGGAACGGGTTATCCAGCATCTTCCAATCAAAGTCATAGATCCAAAAAAATATTTGTTCAAGTCGTCGTTTGTGAGCGCTATCCATCTCCGTCCCCCTGAGCCTGCCTTCCAGCTCTTCACGGGTCACAACCAGGGCATGAAGCGGAAGCAGCTCACGACGTAGGCAATGATTCCGTATTTGTTGCAAACACGCTGACAGCTTCTTCATATCAATATCCAGTTCAGCGGCCAGTTTTGTATCCAATATAAAGGTTTTTTTGCTGGCGGTATCCGCCAGAATATCCCAGACATCGCTGGTTTTATCCGAATAAGATGTAGATCCTTTTTTTGGTGAGTTGCTGTTTGTTTCCATATCACACACTTTTTAATTGGCAGATGAAGATGGCAAATATCCTGGATAATGCAGGGGTATCGATCCCTGAACGATTCACCCGGTTTGTTAAACAAAGGTTTGTCCGGAATACGTCAAAGTGTGTCGTAAGCAATTAAAAGGGATTTGAACAGCAATCATTTGAAGCTTTTTAAGCTCTTTAGCTTTCAGCCCGAAAACTTGCCACCGGATATAAATGCCAGCCTCGTTCTGTGTCTTCGCGTGTGATATAGTTCAGAATGAATTCCAGCATAGCCCGTGGGTCGTCGGCGAAATCCTTATCATCTTCTTTTTTAGACCGGAAAGCCGCCCGGAGTTGTTCATCTTCCTGAAGCTGTTGGTAGGCGTGGTCTTCAAAACCAAAGATCCACCACCACTCGCCATCTTCCAGGGCGGCATTGAAAAAGCCCCAGCTGAAGAAAGAAGACGGTGCTTCAGGCTCCAGCATATGTACGATGTAGTTGTTGCTATGCTGGTTGGTATGGATGACGGCATCGCCCGCATAAAACTGTCGGGGGCCGGTCACCTTATCCGCTTTTAGCAGGCTGGCGCGCTGCCTTCCTTGAGTGGTTCCGGATGCGGTTTCATAATCCCTGATATAGGTTGTTTCTACATTCAGGATGGTGTCGCGCTCAAATCTATTGATCATCACGCCGTTTAGCTCCAGCCGGCGGATCACTTCATGCCATGCCTGCGGAACGATATAGGCATCCGGTGCGGTGACCGTCAGCGTCGCGTCATAGGTGTTGAAAAATGGGATGTTTATCTCCATGGAATGGTCGTAGTCGTAGGTGGTTACTGTACGGCCCGTCAGGGGAGCTGTTGCCTGCGAGGTTTCATATCCCTTGAATAGCAGGCTGTCGTGTTGTTCCATGTTTAGGGACAGGTCGAGCACAAAATCCTTTTGATTTATTGTTTTCTCTCTGGCTATTTGTCGTAGCTCGCGGATCCGTTTCGTATGGGTTGCCGTATAATCCACGAGCAGGGAGATAAAGTCATACGTGGCTTCCACCCGCTCCGGGTAGGGTTTGGCAAACTGTGTCTCGGTGATGAAGCCCGGGGTGTTGAACAGGGCAGCATACCCGCTGGAGTAATCGGGATGGTCATTGAAGGCGGCGATGCCATCGCGAATGTCTCCGCGGCTGGGCCTGTTTAGATATGGTATTGTACTATGCGGGCTTTCTTTGTTCATTCGTCGATACAGCGTCGGGGTCATCTCTTCCCTGAAAAAGGTAGCCAGCTCATCCGGCAAATGGTTGTGAAGTGTAGGGATGAGGGTCATGACGGACTCATGTTCGATGCCGTTCGTTGTGTGGGTGTCGAGGAAGATGTCAGGGTCAAGCAATTGAAAAATATCGGCAAATGACAGGGCGTTTCGGGAGTCTTGTTTGGCAAAGTCACGGTTCAGGTCAAGGTTGCGTGCATTCCGTCGTCCGCCCTTGTATAGGGGTCCGTCCTGGTTCATACGGTGGTAGGGGCTCCGGTTCAGCAACCCACCAATATTATACACCGGGATGATCGCGATGACCGTTTGGTCCAGGACTTCGTCCAGACCATCCTCGCCTGCCAGTAGCCGTTTGGCATACCGTAAGCTGGCATCGATACCAACAGGTTCGCCCGCATGGATGCCATTGTTGATCAGCACAATGCTCTGATCATTGGCTTTTATGGCGGCCGGTTCAAACAATTCATCTCCGGAAATCATAAAAACATGAAGGGGTTTTCCAACATCAGTATCTCCGGCTTCCAGCAGCCGCGCAGCCGGGTAGTGGTCTGCCAGCGCCCGGTAGTATTCAATGACCTCATCATACGTCGGACTGTAGTTATCTGCATACTGAAGGTTGATCTCCGGGGGTTCTTCATTCGTGGTGCAGGCCTGTAGTAGTGTTATGCTTAATAGCAACAGGAAGGCTTTACATTGATTGTTCATGTGTTTATTGTTTCGTAACTATATGGTAAATAGGTTTTTATGGTTGTGCCTAAGCTGCCCCTATCTTTGTGCCATATGGCTTTATCTTTGGGGTTTTGGTTTCGTTTGTGTTTCCCTTTTTTCTATAATGGTTTCATCCCTTCGGGATTTTACGCGTTTAGGTTTCATTTTGCGGGATACGCAGCCCAAGTGCTGCGTCTACCACTGTCCTTTTTTATAAATGGCAGGCCGGCCAAGTCCGGCCTATACATGTATGACCCGTCCTGATTTTGGTTTACAAAAAGTGTAAACCTATTTCAGGACGAGACAGTTCACTGTTCACTGTTCACTGTTTACTGTTCACTGTTCACTGTTCACTGTTCACTGTTCTTCTTCCTTCCAGCTTTTGTCAATATTCATTTCATTCGATATTTTCGATTCTCCATAAAGCCAATACATCGAACGATCCGGCTAAAATAGCAATAATTCAATTTGTGGGCTGCAAGCTGTATGGTATTTTTAGAGATAGCCGTGCATGTCTGGATTGCTGCTGGGCGGTCACTTTTTTTAGTATATTAGCCAGAATTCTTTACAAAACATTGTATTGAACTAAATTTCTTTTTCCCACAGGCGGGAAAGGGTTGCTTCTTTTGTGCATAAACTATGATATACTTTCCTGCACAGGCTTGACAGGTGTGTTACCTTTGTGCTCAACTGTTGAGATACTTCCCCGCACAGGCGGGGCAGATGTGCTACTTTTTTGTAACCCAAAGGTTCAAGAAGTATAGCATAACGTTTCATCAATTATATAAATGAATCAGGTTCGCTATTTCAAATTGTTGAATGATGAAATCAATCGCTGTGTTTTGCGGCTCAAGCCGTGGTAAGGACCCTGCTTTTTCGGAACAGGCACGACGGCTTGGAGGATCACTGGCTGAACAGGGCATCAGGCTGGTGTTTGGTGGTTCGAACGTAGGGCTTATGCAAGAGCTCGCTAATGGTGCCCTCGAGGCTGGCGGGGAGGTAACAGGGGTGATGCCCCGCTTCCTGTATGATAAAGGTATAGCGCACACTGGCCTTACCAGACTGGTACTGGTGGACACCATGCATGAACGAAAGATGCAGATGAATGAACTGTGTGATGGAGTCATTGTGCTGCCGGGCGGTTTTGGTACTTTCGATGAATGCTTTGAGATGATCACGTGGGCACAGCTCGGCATTCATCAGAAGCCTATTGCCCTGCTGAATGTACAAGGCTATTACGATCCCCTGCTCGAAATGATCAGGCGGATGGTGGATCAGGGGTTCCTGAAAGATGAACACCATGGCATGCTTATCCTATCGTCAGATATACAAAAAGTATTGGATACAATGCATGACTATACGCCAACACATACCGGGAAATGGATAAACGGTGAACAGTAAACGGTAAACAGTAAACACTGGAAACAGGAAGTTGTCATAGTCTTTGACAAGTGCATGTCATCGATTGTTGATGATATGTACGTATCCCGTATCACATTATTTTTTACTTTTGGAAAGATATAACAACTATAAGATACAACGGCAATGTCTTTTCCAATAATAATGCATGTCGGACCTGACAGCCTCCCTGAGATACAACAGATCGGTCGCCAGACATTTTACGAAACGTTTTGTGATACCAATGACGAAGCCGAGCTTCAAAAATATTTAGACCAGAGTTTTCATACCGAAAAGCTTATAGCAGAACTAAACCACCCCTGCTCACAATTTTATCTGGCCCGGATAAACGGGGATGTGGCCGGCTACCTGAAGCTCAACACCGGTGATGCGCAGACCGAATTCCAACAGGAAAACGAACTGGAGATTGAACGGATCTATGTCAGGAAACCCTGGTGGGGCAAAGCTGTTGGCCAGGCGCTAATGGATTTTTCCCTGAAGGTTGCAGCTGAAAAACAAGTGAGCGCCGTTTGGCTGGGCGTTTGGGAGCATAATCACCGGGCCATCCGGTTCTATGAAAAAAATGGCTTTGAGGTGTTTGACAAACATATTTTCCGTATTGGTGATAAACTCCAGACCGACCTGCTGATGCGCTTGCTGCGGGAGCCAAGGTAAAAGGTTTTTAGGTCGTGACGAACTTTCTCGCCTACTCGCTTCTTCGTGTCTTTTCTTTGTGTTCTTCGAGCCTTCGTGGATCATCTTTTTCACCACAAAGGATCGCAGCTATTTTTGCAGATGCTCGCAGAGGGCTCCCATTGTTAACTTATTCTTCAAGTGTACTGGGTTGCTTAAGCTGTTGGCTTTTAGTTTATTTAAGCTTCAGGGCGCACGGGTACGCAGCCCAAGTGCTGCGGCTACCACTGCTTCTTTTTTATAAATGGCAGGCCGGCCAAGTCCGGCCTGTAACTGTAATGACGGGTCAAGCCATGTGACGGGTCAAGCCCTGTGACGGGTCAAGCCATGTGACAGGTCAAGCCCTGTGACAGGTCAAGCCCTGTGACAGGTCAAGCCCTGTGACAGGTCAAGCCCTGTGACGGGTCAAGCCATGTCATTACGGTAGTTCACCTATGGTAGTTATTGAGACGTCTCCACCTTTCGACCTTTCCACCTTTCTTCCTTCCAGCTCTTTTTATTTATTCCCTCTATTTTAACGGATGGTTTACATATAGAACAATATTGATATTCATGTGTTAATGTTAGACGAATTCTAATACCATGTAAAACCGGATTATGAACGAAAACTAAAATGTTATGAAAAACAAGTTATTTAGCACATCGAATGAGTCATTGAAAACGGCCTTTTTTTTGATACGGGTTACATTTGGGATCATGTTTATCCTGCATGGTTACCCCAAAGTGTTTGGTGGTCCTGAGCAGTGGACTGGTGTAGGACAGGCTATGTCCTTTGTCGGGCTCGGTTTTGCACCTGCATTCTGGGGGTTCATGGCAGCCATATCTGAATTTGCCGGTGGTATTTTACTTGTAATCGGATTGCTGACACGTCCGGCTGCCCTGTTGCTTGCCTTTACCATGTTGATAGCTGTGATTATGCATATCGGTGTCGGTGACCCGATTGGTACCATACTGCATCCGCTAAAGGGGCTGGTGGTATTTATTGCCATTCTCTGGGCAGGTCCCGGGGTTTATGCCATTGATAACCAGTGGACAAAATAATGTACTGTAGCGGGAACTTTTCTTCTTCTCCATTCGAAATTTCTTCTTAATTGAAAATAGCCTTTTGTTCACTACTGCTCATCATAGCAAAAAAACCCAGTGCACCATTATCAAAATTGGAAGGGATATTTGACGGGGGACCAACAATTGGTCCTCCTGCACTTCCCTGGTTTCTCTGCATGGCAACCAGAAAATCATAGTACTCTTCAGGAATACTGAACATCTCGGCCGAGATGGTATCCCCGGTTTGGGGAATACCATCCTCCGGCTGGAAAATGTATACAGGGGCCGTTACGTAGGCGGTATTAAAGACGTCTCCTGCGACAAACGGTACCTTGTTCAGGGAGTCGGTCAATAGCGTGTCGTTTTTGGATACCCGCCACATATAGTACTTTTCTGATTTTTCAGGCGTTTCAAAGTGCACCAGGAGGCTGTAATGGTTTTCTAACCAGGGATGCGGCAGCACGTTCAGACTGTCCATCTGTACCGTTTCCTCCATGTGTGAATGTGCCTGGTATACTTCATTACCGGTTTCAACGCGCAGGGTGTAGGTTGTGCCGGGGACACCCCGAAAATCCTCTTCAAGAAAATATGTACCGGCCTGTGCTTCCGTAAATTGCCAGTTGTTTTCACCGTCTGACAGTTCGATAGTGGCTCCGCTAACTTCCGGGGGTGTTTCATCAGTCAAATAAGGAGTTGTCTGGCTGATAAGGACCCTGTTACTGTCGACCTCGTTCGTGATAAGGGCGTTTATTACGATCTGTGAATCCATCTCATCCAATTCGAGATCAATTTTTTCCGTGCAGGATGAAATTGCTGTGATCAAAAACAGGCCTCCAAGTAAACGCAATGTGTTCATCCCTTTTTGACGGTTGGTATATCTGTTTAGTATATGCAGCATAGCACGTTTTCGTGTTGTATTCATTTCTTAGAAATAGAAGTTATAGGTTACTGATGGCAGGATGGGAAACAAATAAACTTTGTAGGCTTCCATGTTTCCAGAGTTGTTTTGATCATTACGAAAGTCAAGCATCCATGTATTTTTTCTGTAATATGCATTGTAGACCGAGATGTTCCACTCGCTGTAGAACCTGCCCGCGGATGGTTCCCTGCTTTTGATGGTGGCACCCAGGTCCAGACGGTGATAGTCGTCGAGGCGATAGCCATTGCGTTCGGAGTACACCGGTGCTGTTTGGTTTTCGAATTCAAAACGTCCGGCAGGAAGGGTAACAGGAGCACCGGTGGTGTATACCCAGTTTGCAGATAAGCTTACCCGTGGCGAAACAGCATACTGCATCACCACACTAAGGTTGTGGGTGCGATCGTATGATGCCGGATAGACCTTACCGTCATTGACACCTTCTATCTGGCGCTCGGCCCGTGACCAGGTATAGCTGATCCATCCCGTCAGGTTGCCTTCATCTTTACGTACCAAAAACTCAGCACCATAAGCCCATGCTTCGCCAAAACGGAATTCACCCTCGAGCTTCGGATTAAGCATCAGCCATGCGTTATCCTTAAAGTCGATCTGGTTGTCCATGGTTTTATAGAACAGTTCTATGGACCCTTCACCGATATGGTTGCCTATGGAGAGGTTTCTGAAATAGCCGACAGCATATTGATTACCGATCTGTGGTTTGACCCTTTCCGATGATGGAATCCAGATGTCGAGCGGGTTGCCGCCATCACTCAGGCTGGCAAGATGAAGGTACTGGAAGTTCCGGTTATAGCTGGCTTTCAGACTGGAATGGTCATTGATGGCATACCGGGCACCGATCCGGGGTTCCAGACCTGACCAGGTATTGTATATCTCGCCCCGGTCGTATCGCGTGCTATCGGTAAATTCGTGATTGTCATCAAAATAATAGACAGTGGAAGGCCCCATACTCTGAAATATCGACAAGCGTAAACCGTAATCCAAAGACCAGCGGTCATCAACCTCCTGTTCATTGGAAATATAGAGGGCATGCGAGAGGGCAGCCGATGATGTTGAACCTGCCTGGCCAATATAGCTTTCTTCTGTGGTACCCTTGAGCATGCCTGGCTCAAATTCGTGATACATACCCGAAATGCCAAAACGGATATGGTTGTTGTCGTCGGGGAAGTAGGACAGACCGGCTTTGTACCCGATATCTCCGTTTCCGGCCTCCCAGCGGAAATTACTTTCCGGGTCACCCTCCTGGTTCAGGGAGTAGTCATACCCGCTGTACGTCAAATCCGCATTCAATAGCCAGTTATCGCTGATCACGTTGTTCCAGCGCATACTGTAGGTGGTATTGCCCCAATCCATTGAGAAGGGGTTGTTTTTGCCCATCCGGAAGTAATCCCTGCCGCGGTATGTCGAAAACTGAAGCCTGTTGCTGTCATCCAGCCGGGCATTTATCTTCATGTTGATATCATAAAAATACAGTTTATTGTTTTGAATCTCAGGGTTGTTAGCCAGTGGGATGAACAGGTCGGCATAGGATCTGCGACCGGCTGCTACAAATGAGATACGATCTTTAACGATGGGTCCTTCCAGCATCAGCCGGCTGGAAATGCTGCCAATTCCACCTGCACCACCGAATTGCCGCATGTCACCGGACTTCATCTGTACGTTGAGAAGAGAAGCCAGCCGGCCCCCATGATGTGCCGGTATATTGCCTTTGTGAAGTTGCAGATTCTGAACGGCATCATTGTTGAATACCGAGAAAAAACCCATCAGGTGGGATGCATTGTAAACGGTAGCCTGATCCATCAAGACCAGATTCTGGTCAATGTTTCCGCCACGAACGTTGAATCCGGAAGCTCCTTCACCTACCGACTGTACACCGGGCAGCATCTGTAAGGCATTGATCACATCGGTCTCGCCAAGTATCGCCGGGATCCTGTCGATGGTTTCGCCCTGTAACCGCACAACACCCATTTCGGTGGTTTTTACCTGATCGCCGCTGCGGCGGTCACTTACAACCACCTCAGAAAGAAGGGATTCTGTTGGTTGCAATGCTATCTCCATCTCCCCGTTTTGTCCCGGCTCGATCTCTATCAGTTTATCATCATAACCTATATAAGTGACGCGAATCGTCAGGTTATCTGCCGGAAGCGTTATGGTAAACCTGCCTTCGCTACTGCTGATGGTACCACGTCCGCTGGCCATATGATAGATGGTCGCCCCCGGCAATAACTCGCCCGTCTGTTTGTCAACCACCACGCCTTCTGCCACAACCTCCCGGCTGTCAGGCTGAGTCACCCCTGCCACAGGCAAAACACAAAACAAAAACAATAGAAAAAATGAGATCATCGTGTCAGCTTGTTAAACCAATTCTAACTTGTTATTATATCGTTGCTGTTGCCTTTCTTAATCTTTATCACTTTTTTGGGCATATTTGCCAGGGAAAATCTGTATGCCTGTTTGTGTAAACAAAAGAAAGTCATTTTTGTTTTATGAATAACAATATGTGTGCCAAAGCACACAATACCCATATAATCAGCTTGATAATCCTGATACGCTGATCTATAGGTGTCCGCCTGGGAACAGGTATGGTTCAAAAGCGAACAACTTTATTCCGGATAGTGGAATTTGTTTTATGAAAGGAGGTTTAGCTTCTTTTTTATATGAATGGAAGGCCAAAGATCAGTAAGTACCCGGGGGTATTGACCCCCAACATATGGACAGTTCTTTTCTTACAGGAGCAACATTTTATGTATCTTTAATCTTTATCACAAAAAGATGATTATGGATTTTTCCCGCCTGGTTATGCAACGCGAGAGTGTGCGGAAATATGCCCCGCACCCGGTCGAGCAGACGAAGATTGAACAGATCATGGAGTCATGCCGGATGGCTCCTTCAGCCTGTAATGCCCAGCCGTGGCGATTTGTGGTTGTGACGGATCCCGAATTGAAAGACAAGGTGGCCCACACTGCCTTTAATGCGGTTACACCGATAAACCGTTTCGCCCCGCAGGCGCCTGTTATCATAGCGCTGGTGGCTGAACCTCCGAACTGGCTTTCCAAAATGGGTGGCAACGTCAAGGATAAACCCTATTACCTGATGGATATAGGCATAGTGGCTGACCACCTTTGTCTGCAGGCGGCCGATCTGGGCCTGGGCACCTGCATGATCGGATGGTTTGACGAGGGGAAAGCCCGGGAGTTGCTGCAAATACCTGAGAAAAGACGCATCCCGTTGCTGATAACCCTTGGGTATCCCGCAAAGGAGACACCCCGCAGAAAAATCCGGAAAGACCCGGATAAACTGTTTACCTATAACAAGTATTAATACCGGAGCCTTACACGCGTTTCCGGCGTATGGCAATCAGGGCAAACAGCATGTTGATCAGGATAATGCCCATCACCCCATAGTGGATCTGGGTAAACCCGAAATCCCTTTCCAGGAAAAAGCTGTATACCACTGGTCCCAATGCCGTGCTCACCACCATTACAAATGTAAAGAGGCTGCGGACTGCACCCAGGCTGCGGGTGCCAAATAATTCGGCGTAGACTGAGGAGGTGACCGGCGAGTTCATGCCACCGGTAAACCCTACGAGGAGCCAATAAATGGGTGCAAATACCGGATGGTTTCCGGTCGATAGCACGATCAGTCCTATGGCCAGAGGAATTAGGATGAAAGGAAAAACGCGCCGCGCTGAGAATTTATCTACGAGTGGTCCGGATACCATTGACATAAAAATGGATGAAACGGCGTATGCGGCAATGCTTCCGGCCATCCATTCGGTTGTCCAGCCTTTATAATCTGCCATGAATGTCTGAAAAAAGAAGAGGGCAGTCTGCAGGAAGCCGATCAGGAATACGGTGGGAGCCAGGATATAAAACCAGGGTGACCGGATCACCTCCTTTTGTCTCCAGGATCTTGCTGTTTCGGCAGTCTCTTCCGGTGACTGCCCGGTGCTATCCGGCACTCCTTCATTTACCCGGAGCCCTTTCATGCGGTTGAGCGAAACAATGGCGAACGGCAATAGTACAATACCAACCATAACAGCACTTAAAACCAGTGTTTCACGCCAGCCGAACAACCCGATGCTGCTGGCTATAAGGACCGGAAATATGGCTTCGCCAAGCGGGAATCCGAGGGCGGCAATGCTCAGGGCTTTTCCGCGGGCGCGTGAAAAGTACCGGGACATGGTGGTCATGGCCGTGTGCATCATTAGCCCCTGGCCAAAGAAACGGATGGTGTAGAGGCCCAGAAACAAAACCGCCAGATGCCAGGAGGCTGCCATTACCAGGCAGGCCAGTATGATGCCTGTGATAACGAAAAGGGCAAAACGTTTGAGGGTGACCTGGTCAATTTTCTTGCCAACATAGATGAGTGTAGCGGCACTTGTCAGGGTGGCAATGGCGTAAAGGGTGCTGAAACCGCTGCTGCTAAGGCCAAAGGCCTCCATCAGATCAGGAATATAGAGCGATACCACAAAGGTTTGGCCGAAACTGCTGAAAAATACCAGCATCATGCCAAACGACAGGATACGCGGATTCGCCCGAAATAATTGAAGGTAGTTCACATCACAATCATTTATAGTCGTTTCTTTATTGCTTCTTCCAGCTGCATAAACATCCTGAACTATAGGCAACTATCTTTATAATCAGTTGCAACCGGGCTCGTCAGGTGACTTTCAGACAAAAACAACACCCTGCAATAACCGGATTTGCAGGGTGTTGGTATGCTTTAGTGGAGCTGGAGGGATTTGAACCCTCGTCCAAACAAGCAGCAAAAATGCTTTCTACATGCTTAGCCTTTCGTTGAGGTTTCGGCAAGGGGCTGGGGAAAGGCGGCCCGACCCTTTGCCTGAGCCCCTGAGGTTTTCGACCATACATCGGGGCGGTGTATGGCTTAGCCCGACATTTTCTGATGTTTCCTGCGGGACGCGGTCAGGCAGAGCTTCCCGGGAAACAAATGGTGCTTAACAGCTTCTGTTAGGCAGCCATTGCGTAACGATGATTGTCGCCATTTATAGGCTGTGTGATTGGGATTTACGAGCCAGCTTCACAACGCTCGGCATGCTTACATTCCCACTCAACTTGCTGTCTAATCCATATCAGCCCCGTGAAAATGTGATGCAAATGTACAAAATAAATTACAAAATTCATACCATACCATACTCCATGACATGTTGACACAGGAAAATACATGGTAGTGGATAAGTGGTTTTTATTATCGGAAATATGACATGCCTGATCAGAAAAAATTATGAAACAGATGTAGTCACATATGAACATGATTTAGTAATTTTGGGCTTTTTTGGTTACCATTATCTGAATAAAGTATTGACGAACAAACACAAACGCAAATAGATATAGATGAAACACCCATGTCGAAGATTTTGACACACAGGGGAATGATTATATAAAAGCTCGAAGCTCGAAGCTGGAAGCTGGAAGCAGAGAAGAAGTTAGAAGTTGGAATGCAGAGGTTAGATAGAGAAGTCTCAATTACTTCCCCGCGGAAAGCTACCGTAATGACAGGGCTTGACCTGTCACCACAGTTGCAGGCCGGACTTGGCCGGCCTGCCAATTACAAAAAAGAAGCAGTGGTAGCCGCAGCACTTGGGCTGCGTGACCTCGGCCGACGTACTATTTACAAAAAGGAACAGTGGTAGCCGCAGCACTTGGGCTGCGTGACCTCGGCTGACGTACTATTTACAAAAAGGAACAGTGGTAGCCGCAGCACTTGGGCTGCGTGACCTCGGCTGACGTACCATTTACAAAAAGGAACAGTGGTAGACGCA
>JAWLDT010000055.1:0-1919 GCA_041686485.1 Bacteroidales bacterium
GTGAACAGTGAACGGTGAACGGTGAACAGTGAACAGTGAACAGTGAACTCTAACTTCTTATACCGTCATGGAATTTGTTTACACCTTTGCCTTTTTCATTTTTCACTTTTCCCTTTTCACTTTTCATTTTTACTTCTGCCTGAACAAAGGCGCATTGTCACAAAACACTGAATTACAAACAGTAACGAAACTACAAACAGATGAAGAACATTCCCAACAGCATCAGTCTGATCAACCTTTTTCTGGGTTGTACTGCCATAGTGCTGATCATGAAAGGATTGCCCGTTACGGGTGCTATCCTGGTCGGGATCGGCGCTGTGTTGGATTTTCTGGATGGAGCACTGGCAAGGTTATTGAATGCCGGATCGCCCGTTGGCGAGCAACTCGACTCGCTGGCTGACCTCGTCAGTTTTGGCATTGCCCCTGCTACCATACTTTATTATTACATGCATGCAGCACTTCCAGTAGTTAACCCCGAAAGCCTTCAAATTGTTTATCCATTGGCGGCATATCTCATAGCCGTTTTCTCGGCAATGCGACTGGCAATATTTAATACTGATGAGGAACAACGTGACCATTTCAAAGGATTGCCTACGCCGGCAAACGCGCTCCTTATTGTATCATTTCCCGTGGTACTGGCGTTTGATGCCCCCGACAACCTGATTGCACAAATCATCACTTTCATTACCGGCCATTTCTGGATAACACTTGCTTTCACAGTGCTCCTGTCATGGCTGCTGGTGTCACCCGTCCGTATGTTTTCGCTCAAAATTAAGAACTTTGCCTGGTCAGAAAACCGCATTCGCTATATCTTTTTGACCGGTTGTTTGCTCCTGTTGATAATTTTTGGTCTGTCAGCCATACCTTTATTCCTGATTTTTTACATACTTTTGTCTCTGACAGATCATCTTATCTCCTTCAGGAGGAAGAGAACCTGATAAAGTTAGCAATCCTGCCCCCATTAAAGGACAAAAACAGACCCTATAATCATGAAGTACCGTGCTGAAATCGATATTATGCCTTTGAAGGCCCTGCTGGACCCCCAGGGTAAAGCGATCACCGCCAGCATGAAAAACCTGGATCTTACAGAGATCTCCAATATCAGGGTAGGCAAACATATCACGCTGGAAGTAGAAGCTGAGAACCATAACAACGCCAGCGAACTGGTGGATAAAGCCTGCAGAAAGCTGTTGGCCAATCCGATTATGGAATACTATGAGTTCAAAGTCTTTGAGGAAGAAGATATATAGCGACCGGAATAATCCGGTTTTGTCGGTTTATAATATTAAAGGATGGCCATATCCCACCAGACAGGCAGGCAGGGTGAAGGCATTGCTGCCAGACATTTGGAAAAACAAGGGTTTCGCATTCTGGAGAAAAACTGGCAGTCAAGCCACCAGGAAGTGGATATCATTGCCCGCAAGGATAAGCTGTTGCTGATTGTGGAGGTAAAAACGCGCAGCTCCGTGTATTTTGGAGAGCCGGAAGTGTCGGTTACGCGAACCAAGCAGCGCATGCTCATCAAGGCCGCTAACCATTATATTCTTAAAAACAACCTCGATGCAGAGGTTCGCTTTGATATCATTTCTATCATCATACAAAATGATCAACACCGCCTCAACCATATCGAGGATGCTTTCTATCCGTATTGACTTTCCTGCCGGCTGCTACTAAAACATGGTGTGCAGCGAATCGCCACACACCATGTATAAACCCTGATTACAGTCAAACTTATTCTATCTTTCAGTTCGCTGACGACATATGAGCATTAACAACTTCCCCGCAAGTTTCCCTGTGTTTCCGCCACCAGCTCTTATGCCCTTCAAGTCTCTTTCATCTCTTATGAAACTTGTTTTTTTAAGTCATTCAATGATAGGCTAAATCTTTTCATACTGAGGTACGTTAAAGTCCCTTACGTC
>JAWLDT010000055.1:2019-17587 GCA_041686485.1 Bacteroidales bacterium
GTCTCTTACGTCTCTTAAGTCCCTTACGTCCCTTAAGCCTCACCGTCAGGAGAACGTATCATCAGGGCGCCTTATCCGGATACGGCGGTATCGGGTGGATTTCCTGGTCGTAATCTTCCATACGTTCGAGGGCTTCTTCGATGGCAACCTGTAATTGCTGATCGACACCATCAAACTCCTGTGCGGGGTCATTCTCAACATAGATATCCGGTTCCACACCTCTGCCTTCGATGATCCACTCTTCGCCGTGAATGTCATACGGAGCAAATTCGGGCTTCGACAGGGTTCCGCCGTCAATAAAGGGCAATGACCCCCGAATGCCGACAACACCTCCCCAGGAAGTTGTTCCGATCAGCGGTCCCAGATCTAACATTTTAAATTGGTGCGGGAACAAATCGCCATCGGAAGCTGAATATTTGTCGATCAGGCAAACCTTTGGGCCAAGGTGAATGGCTCGCGGCCGCGTTCCGGGAGCTGCATTTCGCTGCATGGAGAGGCTGGTCAGCTCGCGCGAGAGCCGTTCAATGAGCATAGGCGATACATTGCCACCGCCATTGCCTCTGACGTCGATGATGAGGGCATCTTTGCGCAGCTGGGGGTAGAAATGCTTCACAAATTCATTCAGTCCGGCCGGGCCCATATCAGGCACATGGATATAACCCACACGGCCATCAGTGGCTTCGCTGACCTTCCTGATATTCTCCTGCACCCAGTTGTAATAGTATAGATCGGCCTCATCCGCAATGGGGACAACGATCTCGTCGCGTGCACCTTCATTATCCGGGGTGCTATTAACGGTCAGAGCAACCTGCTGCCCGGCCGTACCCACCAATGAAGCATAAATATTTGTCATCTCATCAGTGGGTTCACCGTTAACGGCAATAATATAGTCCCCTTCTGCAACATCAACATCTATTTCGGTCAGAGGTGACCGACGGGATGATTGCCAGTTTTCGCCTTTCAGGATACGATCAATACGGTAGAAACCGGACTCATGGCGACTTAATTCAGCTCCAAGCAGGCCTGTCTGGATACGCTCTGCTTCCGGAACATCTCCGCCACCAACATAGGTATGGCCCACATTGAGTTCGGCGACCAGTTCTCCCAGCACATAGGTCAGGTCAAGACGGTTGTTGACATGATCCACCAGCGGGAGGTATTTTTCGTGCATGGCTTCCCAGTCGACGCCATGCATGTTGGGGGCATAAAAAAAGTCACGCATCTGGCGCCAGGTTTCATCATAGATCTGTTTCCATTCCTTACTCAGGTTAACCCTGACCTTCATATTGGATACATCCACAGGCTGATGATCATCCAGGTCAAACGATGACTGTGGCAGCTCCAGAACATAATACTTACCACGAAAGCTAACCAGCATATGCGTGTTAGCCGCACTGATGGCGTAGCCGTTAACTGCCGCCAGACCAGCTTCCTCGCGTTTTTGCATATTGAACAGCATCAGACTGGACTGACTGTCTTCATAGGACCGTTTCAGGTAATAGATGTTGTTGCCAACGGTACGGATTCCACCATAATTTGACACATCCACGGGCAATACATCAATACGGTTTGTAATGTTGTCGCGGTCAATAGCTATCTCATCGTTGCTGTTATCCTGACCATTTTCATCATCATCATCATTGGTAACGCTTACTTCATCGTTCTGGTGCTTCATGAACGAAGAGACATCCTCACGCAGGGTCACAAAATAGATCCGGCTCATGTCGGTGTATGCATGGTTCCACTCGGTACGGCTATAAATGGGATTAAAGTCACGATTGGAAACAAAGAACAGGTAGTCACCGCTATCGCAGAAATTCGGACTGGAGGAAGCATACCATCCGTCAGTCACAGGGAAACGGTCCTCTTCTTCCAGGCTGTAGATAAAGATTCTGGAGTAATGATCCGTTTCGGGGCGGTTATAGGTGATCCAGCGGCTATCGGGCGACCAGTTGTACTGGGTGATCTCCCCTGCGGAGGCCTGATCCACCTGTGTTACCTCCCTGGTTTCAATATCGACATACTGCAGACGCAACTTTTTGTCGGACCACATGATCTTTTCGCCATCCGGGGACCAGCTGATATTATATTTATAGGTATCTGCATCCGTCGTGATCTGCACGGGCTCTTCCCGGCCATCCTGTTTTTGGATATATATTTCATCCTCACCTGTAGTATCGGAAATATAGGCAATATAGTCACCATCCGGGGACCATGCCACGTTGCGTTCGTGGACACCTGATGTTTGTGTAAGGTTTCGGGTAATGCCACTTTCAGCCGGGAGGCTCCATGCGTCTCCCCTTGCACCAAAGGCAACTCGTTTCCCGTCAGGCGCTATAGATGAACTGCGGATCATCTCAGAAGCATCCTTGCGTTGAGCACGGCCCATGGCAAGATCTTCTGCCAGGGTTACGGACAGCTGCTCAATAGATTCTGTTTCCAGATCAAAGAGGTAGATATATCCGCCGTTCTCAAATACAATGGCATCATCGCCCAGGGAGGGGAACTTGATGTCAAACGCTTCGAAATGGGTGAGCTTGCGTGTCTGTTCAGAGTTCTGGTCATACACAAAGAGGTTCATGCGACCGTCGCGGTCAGATGCAAAATAGACCTGGTCATCCACCCACATCGGGAACATATCCTGGGCGCCTTCTTCGCCGGTAAGAGTGATAGTTGACCGGTCATTCAGATCGTGCAGCCAGATATCATCCGCCATTCCCCCTGAATAATACTTCCATGTCCGGAATTCGCGGAACACCCGGTTGTACACAAAGCGGTCACCACTGGCATCAAAACTGATCCACCCCCCTTCAGGGACTGGTATCTGCTCAGGCAGTCCACCATCGATATGGACGGTATAAAGCTCCCCTTTAAAAGAATTAAAAGAGCGTTTGCGCGATCGGAAAATGATATTTTCATTGTCTTTCCAACCCATCACGATATTGTTGGGACCCATGCGGTCAGACACGTCATCGCGGCCAAGAGTCGCAGTGTAGGTAAGGCGCTCCGGCACACCGCCTTCTGCGGGCATCAGATACACTTCCGTGTTACCGTCATATTGGGCGGTAAAAGCAATATGTTCGCCGTTCGGACTAAATCGGGCAAACATGTTGTATCCCGGATGACCGGTTAACCGGCGTGCGACACCACCGTCGCGATCTACGGTATAAAGGTCACCGGCATAGCTGAACACCACCTGGTCGCCATGCACGGCCGGGAAGCGCATCAAACGGGCCTCCTGATCGGCTGCAGAAGCATACGCCAGGGGCAAAAGAAAAATAATCAGAAAGAATAGCGTTTTTTTCATAATGATTGAATGTTAAATCTGACAATTGTTTGACATCGATATAAATACAATAACTTTTTAAAAATTTAGCAGGTAAAGGAAGGCTTCTTTGTTCCTGCATGATTTCCCAAATATAGGAAAAAATTCTTTTGTACACAGTAAACAGTGAACAGTGAACAGTGAACAGTGAATAGTGAACAGTGAACAGTGAATAGTGAATAGTGAATAGTGAATAGTGAATAGTGAATAGTGAACAGTGAATAGTGAACAGTGAATAGTGAACAGTGAACAGTGAACAGTGAACAGTGAAAGAAGCTGGAAGCCCCTGGCTGGGAGCTGAGGAGAAATTTGATATAAAGAAATTTTTCTGAGAAACTATTAAAAAAATTAAACAAAACCCTTACTGTTCTGTTGAAAAGTATGATACAATTATTGTTGTGTTGTATAAAATAAAATCATTTTTCATCAAAAAATTATACGATTATGGAAGAAGCGAAAACACCAAATCCCGAAGAAGTAGTAAGATTACCTTTGATCAACGATCCCGCCCCTGCATTCAGGGCAAAAACCACGATGGGAGAGCTCAATTTCCCGGAAGATTATAAAGGCAAATGGGTTATACTGTTTAGCCATCCGGCTGACTTCACGCCTGTATGCACCACTGAATTCATGACCTTCGCCACCATGCAGGAAGAGTTCAGGGAGATGAACACTGAACTGATCGGTCTGTCGATCGACAGTATCTATGCACACATTGCATGGTTGCGTACCATCAAGGAAAAGATTGAATTCAATGGTATGAAAGATGTTGAAGTAAACTTCCCGGTTATTGAAGACCTGAAGATGGAAGTTTCCAAGAAATTTGGCATGGTACAACCCAATGCTTCCTCAACACAGGCTGTAAGGGCAGTATTCATCATGGATCCCGATGCAAGGGTCCGCGCCATTCTTTACTATCCGCTCAGCACAGGACGTAACATGGATGAGATCAAGCGTATGGTTATCGCTATGCAAAAGGCGGATAAAGAGCAAATTGCCACGCCGGCCAACTGGCGTCCGGGCGATGATGTCATTATTCCCCCTCCCGGTTCCTGCGGAACAGCAAAAGACCGCGTAGAAAGTCAAAAAGATGACCAATACTGCCTCGACTGGTTCATGTGTTTCAGGAAAGAGAAGAAGTAACCCGAACACTTTCCGAATTCATTCAAAAGACTGTCTACCTATGGCAGTCTTTTTTTGTAACCAAAATAAAAATGTTTACTTGCCCTTAATTTTATTTGTAGAAATCTAAAAATTGTATAACTTTGGTACTTATTGAACCGGCTTTTTTTAATCATTAAAACAATTAAAAACAGTTACATCATGAAAAAACGGTTACTATCAGTACTGATCATTTTCCTGGGACTCTTTGCTTTCCAGGTTAATGCTTCGAACTACCATGTAAATCATGCCGCAGTGGATCAAATGTTCGCAGAAGCCGAGCAGGTTGACTTTCTTGCCATGAATGCCATGGTACCTTACGCAGATGCCGCCAACGACATGGCAACCCTTGATGACCCGGATCCGACAATTGCATTTATCCTGGCATGGTTTGTAGGCCCGCTGGGTATTCACCGTGCTTATCTTGGTACCTCCACAGGCACCATTATTGGTTACATTCTGACATTAGGGGGATGTGGTATCATTGCCTTTGTCGACTGGGTCGTCCTGCTCATTGGTCTTGTGAACGATGACATTGACAAGTACGTTGACAACCCCAGCTTCTTTATGTGGTGATATTGGTCATTTCGTGACATCAGCCACATAAAGCAGAAACTCACCCATAGCCGCCCGGAAAGACTCCAGGCGGCTATTGTTATATTCCTCAGCAAAATCTCCTGCCTGCCTGATACCACCAAAATAGAACGCCTGAAAAGAGCCAAGCCCGGCGAAAATCCCGGCCATGTAATAACCTTGCCAGGCCAGAACACCAAAAGCAGCCAGACCGGTTAGCTGCGAGGCTGCATTCAATAGTCCCCATCCTGTTTCGCCGGCATATATCTGACCGGCTCCGGGCAAAAAAGTTGACAATAGCCGTGCGCGCTCCGGGTTTTTCATCTCCGGCGGCCCCGGGTCGTCCATGAGGCTGTCGTACCGGCTTTTCACTTCATCTAAAAGGCCAGGGTGTTCTGCAGCCTTCTCCACCCATTCCACAACATGCCGGCGGAGCTCTTCCCATCTGGATTGTTCAACCATCACCATACCCTCCAAAAGCAAAAACCGTTGCGAGACCAGGTCTTCATAGGCATGCCTGACCTGCATCAATATACCATTTGCCCCCTCATAATCGCCGTCCATAAAAGCACAAAATGCCAACTGATACAGGACTTCCTTTTGCAATGCATCATCGGCCCGGTAAGTCATAGATCGCTGCAGATCTCTACGGGCACGTGCAAAATCACCCATCTGTTTCAGGGCGTCGGCCTTTTTCAGGTTAGCCAAGACCCTTTCACGTGGGTCTTCCGACATATATATGATACGCTCCAGCGCGATGGAAGCCTCAAAAAAATCCCCGTTCTCATACAGGCTGTCAGGAACAAAAAACACATCCTCTTCTGCACCTTTGACCGCTTTAGTTGAAAGCGTTGCGCAGAGGAATATGCATATCAAAAAGGATACGTTGGTCCATTTCATGGCGAAACTCATTATTTGCCCTTCTCACGGCAGTTGCACTTCCCACAATATTACCCGCATAAAATAATCCGGTCACAGAGGCAGAAAGGATGAAAAGCGGGCTTTTCAGGCCGGCACCATCATAGAAATCATAGGTTGTCAAACCCAGGGCAGCCATATAGAGGAAGCTTACAATGCCTTCCGCAGATTTTCCTGCATATACCTTTCCAAGGCCGGGAACAGCCGCCGACAACAGACCGCCAACAAAAGGCGAACGTAACGGCGTCTCTTGTATGGCCTTAAAATGATCATTCATCCGCCGTTCCTCTGCGGCCATTACATGATAATCACCATTGAAGTCAGCAGCAAGGCTTTCATAGGTATCCAGCTCTCGCGACAACAAAGCCACACCAGCCAGCTGCAAACTTCGCATCGCCGTTTTCATGCCACTATCCTGAATATCCAGGGAGCTCAATACGGAATAAGCACGATCATGGTTCCCAATATGGGCTAAGTTATAAGCACCGAAAAACCGGGATTTGTAATAAGCCGAACTGGCATCAGATACTTGCAGAAGATAGTCTGCCGATGCTTTCAATTTTTTTTGCCTGTATAACACCCACCCTGTCAGGTAATCCACGGAATCACGCAATAAACCATCATCTGTATCTATACGGGAGAGCAGATAAAGGCTTTCTTCAAGATCATCACGACCTATCATGTACCGCACAAATTTCAGCTCCCTGCTCACTTCTGCAGATGTAATCTGACTCGCTGTCCCATTCTCAGTATCTGACAGACCAACCAGCTTGTTGCAGAATGAATACCCCTGGCCGTTTCCCGTTAGTGGGAAAAAAGCTACGATCAGCATAACCAGCATCCACCTTATCATGGGTTTTCTTTTTGATACAGCTCAATACTTTCTACGACTTTTCCTGTCTGCTCATCCAGGTGCATGGGATGGATATCAAACACAGCCACCCTGTTGCAGCGCATCAACCTGTCAGCGGTAGCAACAGCCCCTTTTACCAGTCCGTATTCCCGAATAAGCTGTTTACTATAAGAAGAGCAGGTTGGATGGTACAGGCATTCAGATGGAAGCTGGGGAGACAACAACCGCTGGTACACATACATCATACCTCCGAAAGTAAGTGTAAACGGGTTATAACGTGCTATCAAACGGTCACTTCTGCTTTGCAGAAATGAAATGTCATTGGATTGCCCCTCAGCGGTTTTTGATCCCACATGAGCCGCCAGGATGTCTGTGTCAGAGAGCGGGTCCTGGCAATGCCCGTTCATGGAAAGCACCATCAACCCGACCAATATCATCAGGGATAAAACGGCTTTGTTAATTGATAATTGTTGCATCTTCCGGTACGTCAAAATCAAACCACGGACTATCAGCTTCGCTACCCATACGCACATCATAAAACCTGACCCGGTTGACAATCGAGTCGCCACCGGGTAAATAGTTGAATTCAGTGATCGTCATAGGAAGGGTAACATCCGGGTAAATCTCATAATCAGAATAATAAATTTTCTTAACCAGCTCATGATCCGCATCATAATAGCCGGCATAGATGGGCATATAATCATCATGAACCAGCTCAACCCTGGAGAAGAGATGACTCATGGAAGCGGGTGGCGACCATTGTGTTATCATCAGGCCATCCTCCAATGAAGTTCCGGTCTGTGTAAACCCTATCTGGCGGAGACCAAGATCCTGCAGACGGTCGTTCAGGAAGAAATACATCAGGTTGTTTTCCGAGCTGTATTCAAGGCTCCGCGTCCGGTATACGGTATTGTCTTCTTCATTATAGATGGTAAGCTCGCCCTCCCGATTGGTAATCATAACCTCATTAACCGGATCAAGGAATTTGGTAATCAGTTTTCCCTCTACCGATTGATAAAACATCGAAGCTTCAAGGGTTGCCGTCTTACCTCGCTGCAAACTCTGGCTCTCCATGTGCAGCATGATCCTGTCACTACCAAAACGAACAAAACCGGTGATCACCAATAGGAATACACTTAACAAAATGACCGGAATACGCATGTTCATTTATTTTTTAAGATCAATACGAAATGTTGTGCCTTCATTGATAGAAGAGTGTTTTACAAACAATTTGCCACCATGATAATGCTCAATGATCCGTTTACTTAAGGACAAACCGAGTCCCCAGCCACTTTTCTTACTGGTAACACCAGGGTTAAAGATCGCTTTTTGTTTTGATGGCGGAATACCTCGTCCGTCATCGGAAATATCAATAATGACATGTTCCTCCAGGTTATTTACGGTTATATAAATACTGCCGGAGCCTGCCATGGCATCGATGGCATTTTTGGTAATATTTTCAACAACCCAACCAAACAGGTTTGGATTGTGTGGCACGATTACTTCCTCATCGGGAGCAGCTATCTTCAGCGACACTTTCCGGGAAATGCGTTTCTGCATGTACTCCACAACCTCATTTATAGATTCCAGAATATTCAACGGAAGCAACTGCGGAGCTGATCCAATCTTTGAAAACCGCTCAGTGATATCCTCCAGCCGTTTGATATCCTTTGACATTTCATTGATGGTGGTGTCATCCACTCCTTTCATACGCAACATCTCCATCCAGGCCAGCAGCGAAGACAATGGCGTACCGAGCTGATGAGCTGTTTCTTTAGACATGCCGACCCAAACCTGGTTTTGCTCAGCATTACGTGCCACACTAAAGAGCATATACGACACAAACAAGAAAATACCTATCGCCAGAAACTGAAAAACAGGATAGTATCGAAGCTGGGTCAACAACAGGGAGTTTGTGTAGTAGACGTAACATGGACCATAAGTTGGTAGTGTAACAGAGAGATAACGGTTTTTACCGGCCATGGAAGAAATTAATTCCTGCACCTCACCTTCTTCCGAAAAATCAACATCATCTATATTGCCATGAGCGATCAACTCGGAGTTGGTGCTGTCGACCACGATGACAGGAACATTGGCGGAATTGATAACCAGGTCGGATATAAATGTATCTATCAGATCATCCATAACCTCACGCAGCTCTGTAAACACGCGTGAATCCTGATAATAGATATAGCGCTGACCATCGATAATGGAAAAAGAAAGTGGCGGATATTTTGAAAAATAATCTGCAAGCTCTCCTGTCAACTCATCATATTCTGAGAAACGGTCATCCAGATTACTGCTGGTAATTACTGTACCTTCTTCATCTGTGAGGACAAGCGGAATAGTTGTATTACTCTGCAAGATGTTGGTATATAAAGTAAGCGCTTCGCGGTCTACTTCATTTCGGTTCAGGCGGCCATACACTTCTGTGAGCAGTTCCACACGTTTGGCTTCTTCATCCTGTATCAGCGAAAACAGGCTCTCGCTATCCCGGAGCAGGGTTTCCCTTTTGCGAATAGCATCAGCCCACAGCTCAACACGCTCACGTTCATCCTGCGCGATCTTTCGTACCATGTTATCGGTATAATACAGGGATGCGAGAACAATAAGGGCGGCAAAACCGAGCAAGTAAAGCTTCCATCGCTGTTTTCGGGAGTATATCTCCAACCCGGTGATTTTTGTTAGTAGCCCCAAAATGATCCTCTCCTTTGCAAATAAATAAATCAGTTTTCGTATCCAAAAATAAAACTTTTGTACAACATGTCTCCAAATAATGAACCAAAAAGATGTGTCCGGGTTATTTGGGATAAATTTTGATTATTATTTACTGATAATATTTACTTTTGCCATAATGAATAGCTGAATTATTATAAATAGCATGTCTCTTACCAATACACTTATTTTCCAGAATTTAAGAAAGCGCCTGCCTAAGATTGACCATTTCTGTTCGTCGCCGGAGCAGGTACAGGACCAAACCCTGCTATCGCTGATAAAGCATGCGCGGAACACTGAATGGGGTAAAGAACATGGATACCATGACATTCAGAATTATGAGACTTTTTGTGAACGTGTCCCCATACAGGGATATGAAGATATAAAACCTTACGTTGACCGCATATTAAATGGGGAGCAAAACCTACTCTGGCCTTCCAGGATACGCTGGTTTGCGCAATCATCCGGTACCACATCCGACCGGAGCAAATTCATACCTGTCAGCAGAGAAGCACTTTCAGCCTGCCATTTCAGGGCCGGCAAGGATGTATTGGCTTTGTACCACAAACACAATCCATCATCCCGTATTTTTGACGGCAAAGGACTTATAATGGGGGGCAGCCACAAAGTGAGCAAGCTTAATACTAAACTAAGATATGGTGACTTGTCGGCGGTTCTGTTAGAAAATGCACCGGCCTACATTAGCCCCTTCCGCACGCCACCACTGTCCGTTTCCCTGATGGAAAACTGGGAGGAGAAACTCGACAAGGTAGCCCATATCGCTTATCACAAGAATGTGACCAATATAAGCGGGGTTCCTTCCTGGAACCTGATATTGCTCAAACACATCCTGAAAATCACCGGTCGTAACAATATTTTGGAAGTATGGCCAAACCTGGAGCTTTTTATTCATGGCGGCGTCAGTTTTGCCCCTTACCGTGGCCAGTTTGAAAAGCTGATCCCTTCAGAGAACATGCAATATGTGGAAACTTATAATGCATCAGAAGGTTTTTTTGGTATACAGGACCAGCCGGGGTCTGATGAACTACTCTTAATGCTCGATTATGGCATCTTTTACGAATTTATTCCGATGGATGATTTTGGGGAACAGCAACCTGTTGTGGTGCCGCTCTCCCGGGTCAGGACCGATACCAATTACGCAATGGTAATTACCACAAATGCAGGGTTGTGGCGATACGTGATTGGTGATACTGTCCGCTTCACCAGCCTTTCTCCATATCGTATTAAGATATCAGGACGCACCAAAAATTTCATCAATGCTTTCGGTGAAGAACTGATCGTTGATAATACGGAGAAGGCATTAAATGAAGCCTGCCGTGCAACCGGTGCCATCATCAGCGAATACACGGCTGCACCGGTATATCTTGACGACAATCATTCAGCCGCCCACCAGTACATCATCGAATTTGAACGCAACCCCCATGATCTGGAACACTTCACAGATATTCTGGACAATGAATTGATCCGTTTAAATTCGGACTATGAGGCTAAGCGCAGCAGCGATCTGATGCTGAAAAAGCCCAAGATAACGACCGTTCCCGGTCAGACTTTTTTCAATTGGATGAAGTCAAAAGGCAGAATAGGCGGGCAAAACAAAGTGCCCCGACTATACAATAACCGTAAGTACGTGGACGAGATACTCAGTTTTCTCAAAGAGAATCAATAAGAAAAATACCAGCAACATTCGCTTTTGTAATCCTAAAAAGTGATGTAAATTTGTTGGACTTACCAACCAGACATCGACATGCATATTGCCATTGCCGGCAACATAGGTTCCGGAAAAACAACGCTGGCCGGTCTTCTGGCCAAACATTATGGCTGGGAGGCCGAATATGAAGATGTGGACACCAATCCTTACCTCAATAATTTTTATGAGGATATGAAACGCTGGTCGTTCAACCTGCAGATATATTTCCTGAACAGCCGGTTTCGTCAGGTAATAGAACTGCGAAAAAAGGATAAAAGTGTGATCCAGGACAGGACCATCTACGAAGACGCCTATATTTTTGCGCCCAATTTACATGAAATGGGGCTGATGTCGTCACGTGACTTTAACAATTACTCAAGTCTGTTTGAGCTGATGAGCTCCTTTATTCAGCCTCCTGACCTGTTGATACACCTCAAAGCCAGCGTCCCAACCCTGGTAAGCCAGATCCAGAAAAGAGGACGCGACTACGAAAATGGCATCCGTCTTGATTATCTGAAAAAATTAAATGAACGGTATGACGAATGGATTGAAGGATACGATCTTGGCAAGTTATTGCATATCGATGTCGACAATCTCAAATTCAGCGAACGTAAAGAAGACCTCGGTGTGGTGATTCAAAAAATTGATGCTGAAATTCACGGACTGTTTTAGCTTCTGCAGTAAGAGACATAGCAGATTCCCATATAATACACACCCATGCAATGTATAGGTATCATACCAGCCCGATATGCTTCCACCAGGTTTCCCGGAAAACCGCTGGTCGACATCCAGGGCAAATCCATGATACAAAGGGTTTACGAGCAGGCTTGCAAATGTCCTTCCCTGGAGGAGGTGGTGGTTGCCACCGACGACAATCGGATTTTTGACCACGTATCGGCGTTCGGGCACGCGGTTATGACCGACACCGAACTCTCAAGCGGCACCGAAAGATGTCTGCAGGCCCTGAAATCATTAAACAACCATACAAATATCGATGCGGTGATCAACATCCAGGGCGACGAACCATTTATCAGTCCTGAACAGATTGAATTGGTCATTAAGGGGCTGCATGAATCCGGGAAAACCATTGTAACGCTTGTCAAAAAAATCGACAACAGGGAGCTTGTAAACAACCCGCATATAGTGAAAGTGGTTTTCTCACGCCGCGGCAGGGCATTATACTTCAGCAGGGCACCCATTCCGCATCTAAGCAGGCAAAGCCTTACAGACATTCAAAATAACCATCCGGTCCATTACAAGCATCTGGGGCTCTACGGGTATCATGTCAACAGCCTGGAAAAGATCGTGGCACTGCCACCGGGGCTGTTGGAAAAGGTTGAATCACTTGAACAACTCAGATGGTTGGAACATAATTTCGACATTTACGTAAAAGAAACAACCATAGAGAATATTGCCATTGACACCCCGGAGGATCTGAATAACATTCCGCCGGCAGATGCATAATCAGTCAGGTATACCGCATATGTGCCAAGAAAGTGGATTTGTCACATTTTTTTTATAATTTAGTAATTTGGATGATTTTGTTGTCAACAAGGCTATAAACCTTTATAATAATCCCCCTTATGCGCATAGGAAAATATATCAGTGACCTTTTGTACGAACACGAAGTTGTTATTCTTCCGGGGTTTGGCACATTTTCTACCAGATACATACCAGCTAAGTTCATACCGGAAAAACAAGTCGTGGAAGCACCTGTCAAGGTTGCCGATTTTAGTAACAGACCTGATCAGGGCGACACACCGCTTACCAAATACATTGCTGAAAATGAAGGGATGACGGAGGATGAGGTGCTTGCGATGTATGAAAATCTAACCAATGATATTAAACGTTCGCTCAACGCAGGAAAAAAAGTAGCTTTTGAGGGTGTTGGTACTTTTCATTTAGATGCCGACAATAACCTGCAATTTGAGCCGGATCGCGACATCAATTATCTCGAAGAAGCTACGGGAGTGGACAAGGTCACAACTCCTTGGTTAACGTACCCAATGACGCCGAAGGACAGCAACAGGCCGGAAGAAACAGTTGGCTCTTCAGGGGAACCAGATAAGACGCCGCCCCCACCCCAGGAACCCGAGCAAACAACAGCCACTGAAAACAGAACACCAACAACAGCCACTGAAGATAAAACACAAACCACGGAACCCATGAAAGAAGAGGACAAAAAAACAGCAACACTGCCTCCCGCACTTAGGTGGCTGGCCTATGTATTAATACCCTTATTGGTTATTATTATTATTGTACTGCTGAACTATTCGTATTTTTTTGATAAGGATGACGGATTGTTCAGGTCATCCGGAGAATCGCATGTGGAGATGACAACCGATGATCCTACGGAAACAGAAATCAGGGAAACGCCCCTGGAAGAGGACAGAATTGATGATCCGGAGGAACCCGTTGATGTCGAACCCGACATAGAAACCACCCTGACCGATCCGGATGCGACAACCTACTACCTCCTGGTAGGCAGTTTCCGCAGTGAAACCCGGGCACAGGAGCTGGCAGAAGAGTTACGGCGCCAGGGTGCCGATATGGCAGAAGTTATGACGAAAACCCCTTCCGACTACTACCGGGTAAGCTATGGTTATTACCATGACTTTTCAAAAGCCCAATCACAAATGGAAGAACTACCGGAGGAGCTGAAGGATGTAGCCTGGATTCTTCACCGATAACTGAAATCAACAACTACTATTTTCACAAAGTCGTGGGAAAGAACAAAATCAGGAAGTTTACAGAGATCAATAGCTTTTCCAACGTTATCCAGCCGCAATCCGGTCATGTATCCATACCCTTTGAATATAAGGGGCAATGGAACCAATTGTTTTTCGGACAACAGAATCCGATAGTATTGGAAATAGGTTGTGGCAAAGGAGAATACACCGTTGCCCTGGGAGAAACGGCTCCCGAACAGAATTTTATAGGCATTGATATCAAAGGTGACCGGATATGGAAAGGAGCCAGGGAAGCTTTGGACAAAGGGCTATACAATGTTGCTTTTCTGCGGATCCAGGCTGAAAGGCTTCATGAATTCTTTGCACCGGGCGAAATACAAGGCATATGGCTGACATTTCCCGACCCGCAGTTGAAAAAGATACGGCAAAAAAAAAGATTGACGTCTCCACGTTTCCTGGATATATACAAGAAGTTACTGGCCCCCGATAGTCCCATTCACCTGAAAACGGATAACGAAGCACTTTTTAACTATACCCTTGAGGTAATCCGCGAACAAGGCCATTACCTTGCCGCCCATACCTTTGATCTCTATGCGGATGAGACCATTCAGGAACCCCTGGTAAAGGAAATCCAAACGTTTTACGAGAAAAAATTCCTTGAAGAGGGGGCTCGCATTCACTACATGAAGTTCTTCCTCCATGACGAACACCGATGACAACGCCTCTTTTTTTGAGAAGGTATACGCCGTGGTAATCTTGATACCACCAGGCCGTGTAACAACATACGGCGCCATTGCCGGCTATCTTGGCAGCAGGGGAAGCAGCCGTATGGTAGGTTGGGCCATGAATCATTCCCACCGGTATGACCCATCAATCCCGGCACACAGAGTCGTTAACCGGAATGGTATCCTCACAGGCAAACACCATTTCGGCAGCCCGGGCATCATGCAACAATTGTTGGAAAACGAAGGCATACAGGTTGAAAATGACCAGGTATTGAACTTCCACAAACATTTCTGGGACCCCTCTGATCGCCTGAAATGGTGAACAGTGAACGGTGAACAGTGAACGGTGAACAGTGAACGGTGAACGGTGAACAGTTAACGGTGAGCGGGAAAGGTAGCTGGAAGCTGGAAGGAAGGAAGTAAACGGTAAACGGTGAAGGAGCTGAGATCTGAGAATTAGTAAGCTCTGAGGACACGAAGATGCAAGAAATCCCGAAGGGATGAAACGATTATAGAAAAAAAGGAAGACACAAACGAAACCGAAACCCCGAAGGGGTGACATAAGTTCTATGCCAACACGTCTTGACTGAAAAGAAAGTTCCGCGCAAATACCGCAAAATGGTTGAACGCAAATACCGCAAAAAATCGCGGTTGTCCCCATGTTGAAAATAAGAGTTTGTTTCGCCAGACATTGGGAGTCCAACCATTTGCAGTCTGATATTATTCCAATAAACAACCGGAATAATGACGTTCCAAATCCTTAGGTTGTAACGCTGGCTATAGGGTAATCCTACGATATTTTCCACGGGGTTATTCCCTTCGTAATGGAAAAAACGACCTCTCGCAACATGAAACCTTTCCGTTCGTAATGCAGAAGGCGACCTTCCGCAGTATGAAACC
>JAWLDT010000056.1:0-3726 GCA_041686485.1 Bacteroidales bacterium
GCCATTTCAAAATAAAGTGTATATTTGTAATCGAAAAGATAAGAACATTCCTTAGATTTTCTTTGTTATCCCGTTGAGGATTAACATTTCAAAAGGGCGTATTCGTATTGTTAATGTGCCCGGTTGTTATATTATTATAAACAGGAAAGAACAGGAAAGCAGGATGAGTCTTCCGTTGCAAGTATTCATACTCGGTTTGTTGACCGTTTTCGCCGTGCTTTTGGTGGTTGTAGCCACGGGCAATATCATTATCCGTATCGTGAACCGGTTTTTTGAACCCGCTACCCCGGCCGGACGACCTTCCGGCACCGGTACAACAGCTTCCGGCCGCGGTCGCATCGCTGCCATCACAGCCGCCGTCCATATTGCCACCAAAGGCAAAGGGAAGGTGGTACATATCGAAAAACAGCATTAGCCTGCCTTCCGCTCCTTCCACAGCCAAATTCTACATATATGCAGAAAATAAAGTTCGCCTTAATGTACAGAGACATGTGGCAGTCGTCAGGAAAGTACGTGCCACGCGTTGATCAACTTACCAAAATCGCCCCGCACATTGTTGATATGGGTTGTTACGACAGGATCGAAACCAACGGCGGCGGCTTCGAGCAGGTTAACCTGCTCTTCGGGGAAAACCCGAACAAAGCCCTCCGCCAATGGACGAAGCCTTTCAATGAAGCGGGTATCGGCACCCAGATGCTCGACCGCTCCCTCAACGGCATCCGCCTCTACCCTGTCCCTGAAGATGTACGCCGACTGATGTATAAGGTTAAGAAAGCCCAGGGCACCAACATCGTCCGCATCTTCTGCGGCATGAACGACCCCCGCAACATCAACGACTCTGTGCGCTTTGCGAAAGAAGCAGGCATGCGAACGCAGGCGGCCTTAAGCATCACCTTTTCCGAAGTACATACGATCGATTATTATATTTCACTTGCCGAAGAAGTGATCCGGGGCGGCACCGATGAGATCTGCCTGAAAGACATGGCCGGCATCGGCCGTCCGGTATGGCTCGGCAAAATTGTTTCCGGCATCAAAGAAAAACACCCCGATATCCCCATCCAATACCACTCCCACTCCGGTCCGGGCTTCGCCATGGCATCTATCCTGGAAGTGGCCCGCGCAGGGGCCGAATACATTGACGTAGGTATGGAACCCCTCTCCTGGGGCACCGGACACGTGGATGTGCTGGCCGTGCAGGCCATGCTGGAGGATGCGGGCTTCGACGTCCCACAAGTCAACATGAAAGCCTATATGAAGGTGCGCAGCATCAACCAGGAATTTATCGAAGATTTCCTGGGATACTACATTAACCCCACCAACCGCCACATGAACTCCCTGCTGATCTCCTCCGGACTGCCTGGCGGCATGATGGGATCGCTGATGTCCGAGCTGGAGAAGAACCTCAACGACGTCAACCGCTGGCTGAAAAAACATAACAAACCCTTGCTCAATGAAGATCAGTTCCTGGTGAAACTCTTCAACGAAGTGGAAGAGATATGGCCGAAAGTGGGCTATCCACCACTGGTAACCCCATTTAGCCAGTATGTCAAGAATCTGGCCGTGATCAACGTAAACCAGATGGAGAAAGGCGGTGATCGCTGGGAGATGATCCCCGATAACGTATGGGATATGCTGACCGGCAAACTGGGCAAACTGCCCGGCAAGTTGGCCCCGGAAATCCTGGAGCTGGCAAAGAAAGAAGGCAAAGAGTTCTTCACAGGCAATCCCCGCGAGCTCGTTCCAAACAAGCTCGATGAATTTCGCCGGGAAATGGATGCCAACGGTTGGAATTATGGAGAAGACGACGAAGAGCTATTTGAGCTGGCTATGCACCCCGAACAGTACCGCAAATATAAATCCGGGGAAGCCAAAAAAGCCTTTGAGCAAGATCTGGCCGAACGGAAGAAGAAAGGCAGCGGTCTGTTCCCAAAAGCTGCATCCGAAGAAGCACCGGCCAAACAAGAACCCCCGGTACAACCCACTTCCCTCGTAATTGATGTGGATGGTGAGAAATACAATGTCAGCATCTCCTATGAAGATGACGGTAACCAGCCGGCCACAGTAAGCAAAAACCAGGCACAAACCACGGAGAATAAACCCGCTCCGCAGCAAACCGCTTCTGAAGAGGTGACAGCTCCCCTCTCCGGCAATTTCTATCTGACCCGGGAGATGGCTGAAAAGCCCGTTAAGATAGGTGATACGGTGAGAAAAGGCGACGTGCTGGGCTATATCGAAGCCATGAAAACGTACAATACCATTCGCAGCGACAAAGAAGGCACTATCGCAGAGATCCTTCCCGAAAACGGCACGGAAGTTTTTGAAGATGATGTCATCTTCCGGCTGAACAACTAAGCGGTTGATCACCGTTCAATCACCACAATATATAATTCCGATGATGGATCATTATTCAGCATCCGGAACAGATAAAGCAGAGTTCGTAATTCATAATTCGATAAGATGGATGCATTAAAAAAGCTATACGAGATAACGGCTTTCGGTGACCTGTGGAACCAGCCGGGCGCCCTTCTCATGCTCGTGATAGGTGTCTTTCTGTTATTCCTTGGTATACGGAAAAAATACGAGCCATTGTTGTTGGTGCCCATTGGGTTTGGTGTTATCCTTGCCAACCTTCCGGGATCCGGCATGGGGATCGTGCCGGAAGAGTCTGTCATGGTCGATGAAACACGCTACATGAACCTTCTGGAGATAGCCGGCGAGTATGGCATCATGAACTTCATATACTTTACGCTGATTAAGACCGGCTTTTTGCCACCCATCATCTTTTTGGGGGTCGGCGCACTCACCGATTTTGGCCCGATGCTTCGAAACCTGCGTCTCTCGTTATTCGGGGCCGCTGCCCAGGTCGGTATCTTCTCTGTATTTTTTGCCGCCATTGCCGTCGGCTTCACGCCCCAGGAAGCCGGAGCACTTGGCATCATTGGTGGCGGCGACGGCCCCACAGCCATCTATATTTCCATCCTGCTGGCACCCCACATGCTCGGACCCATCGCCATCGCTGCATACTCCTACATGGCACTGGTGCCAGTGATCATTCCGCCCATCGCCAAAGGACTATGCAGCCGCAAGGAGCTGTCTGTCAACATGAAAGCCATGGACAAAAAGTATCCGGCCAAACGTGAGATCAAGAATATGGCGGCGGTAAAAATCGCTTTCCCCATCGTGCTGGGCATCATCGTAGCATTCTTTGTCCCGACAGCTGTACCGCTCATTGGCATGCTGATGTTCGGAAACCTGGTGAAGGAGATCGGCGTGTCAACCGGAAGGCTGTCCGAAGCAGCCTCGGGACCCATCATGAACACGGCGACCATCTTCCTGGGACTGGCCGTGGGCGCCACCATGACATCCACCACCTTCCTGGACATCCGCACCCTCGGCATTATCTTTGGCGGACTGATCGCCTTTGCCATATCAGTGATTGGCGGTATCCTGGCGGTGAAACTCTACAACCTGTTCGCCAGGAAAAAGATCAACCCGCTGATTGGCGCTACCGGACTCAGTGCCGTACCCATGGCATCCCGCGTCGCCAATGAGGTCGCCGTGCAATACGATTCCAAAAACCACCTGCTGCAATACTGTATGGCCAGCAACATCTCCGGTGTCATCGGTTCGGCCGTGGCCGCCGGTGTGCTGATCGCTTTCCTTGGCTGATACGTACTGATCGTTTTCCCCGGGAGGAATCGGTGAACAGTGAACAGTGAACAGTGA
>JAWLDT010000056.1:3826-6172 GCA_041686485.1 Bacteroidales bacterium
AACAGTGAACAGTGACAAAAGCTCGAAGCTCGAAGCTGGAAGGAAGAAAGGTCGGAAAGTCGAAATGCGGAAAGGTCGAAATGTGGAGAAGTCTCAGAGGTTGAAACTGGAAGGAAAAAGGAAAGGCCTGAGGACGAGAGAGTGGGAAGACGCGAGGTTGCGAAACCTACGACGTGCGTAGCACATTTCACCCGGAATCATACATCCTTACATACTCCCATGTATTCCCGCAATAATCAAGGAAGCGCAGAAAATCCGAATAGTTTATGACCAGTGACGCCGTGTTGATGCAGGGATGAAAACTGATGGATTCCGCCTCCTTCAACCGCTCATCCAAAAACAGGTGTACATGCCGCTCCGTATCATTGATAAGACCGAAAGGTGTTACCGAGCCTGGTGTCAGCCCCAGATATTTTTCCAATCGTTTTGGCGAGGCAAAGCTAAGTTTACCCTGTTTCAGGCGCTGCTCCAAATCGCGAATATTCAAATCCTGCCGGTGATCCAGCACAACCAGGTAATGCCGGTTCCCCTTATGATTCCTAAAAAAAAGGTTCTTGCAATGAAACGCATCGAGGTCCTTCCAGTATTTGACAGCCTCCTCGACGGTAGGCACCGCCGGGTGAGGATAATAGTCGAAAGGAATATCCAGCTCTTCCAATACCTTGTATAACTTGGGATCACCACGCATAACAGACACAAAAGTAAACATTATCGGATTATCAATTACAAGGAGAAATACCGGAAAATCAAACAAACTTTGCTAATTTAGCCGCACGTACAGAACATTTTTTTCGGGTATATCCATCAATCAGCTACTCTATTATGAATCGTGCATTTTTTATTTTTCTTCTCGGCATCGGCGTGTTGATCATTGTCGTGGCCGCAGTACTGATGACAATTACAATGAAAAAAGCTACAGATCAGCCGGGGGAATTACCGGAACGATTTATTCATGACAAAGAAATTTCACATTTTGACCTGGCCACCTTTAGAGAGCGGAGGCAAAGGGTACTTGATGAGATGGATGCAGACATTCTGATCCTCTCTGCCGGTGCCGGCAATGACTTCCGCTATCTGACCGGCCTTGACGAACGGCGGGGCATCGCTGTGATTACGCCGGAAGCAGCCGAAAAATACCGTCTTTTCGTAACCCCGTGGGATGTTTACACGGTGATGTGGACCGGAGAAGTATACGGAACGAAAGGAGCCAGAGAGCGTTTCGGGGCCGATGCGGCTTATGCCCTGGCGGATTTCGATGAGATGCTTCCGGACATGCTGTCTGACAAAGAACAGATTTACATTCATGATAAGGACGATCAGATCAAAGACAAGATAAGATCTGTGCTGCGTGAACAGCGGCGGCAGGCCGATCTTACGGATATGGCACCTGTCTTGCATGAACACCGTATCTTCAAAGACAACTGGGAAATCGGACAACTCCGTCATGCCGCCGACGTCACGGTGAAAGCCCACCAATACGTCCTTGAAACGGTGGCTCCCGGCCAGGCTGAGTATGAGGTGCAGGCGGAGATCGAATACATCTTCCGCCGCCATGGCATGGGTCCCGGCTTTTCGTCCATTGTAGGTTCGGGACCCAATACGTGCCTGCTCCACCATACACGTAATGATCGCGTCCTCCAGGATGGCGACCTGCTGCTGATGGATGTGGGCGCTAAAAGCCCCGGCGGATATACCGCTGATATTACCCGTACTATCCCGGTAAATGGAAAATTCACCCCTGAACAGAAAACAATCTACAACCTCGTGCTCAAAGCCAACAGGGAAGCCGAGAAAAAGATGAAGCCAGGCTTTCGCATGCTGGATTGCCATCACCACGCCACCGATATCCTGGTGGAAGGCCTTCATGAGATGGGGCTTATTCCGGATACCACCAAATGGTGGCAGAAACGCTTCTATATCCAGCACCGCCTGAATCACTTCATCGGCCTGCAGGTGCACGATGTCGGCGAATACGATTTTGACACCGATAAACGCAACGAACACATTCTAACACAGGAAATCAGGGGGCGTGAGATACAACCCGGAATGGTCATGACCAATGAGCCGGGCCTCTATTTCATGGAAGGGCTTTTGGACGGCATCCATGAGATGTTCGGCCACCTGGCCAGTGACGAAGAACTCAATGCCTTCGTGGAAGAAGTCCGCCCGGTGTATGAACAATACGAAGGCATCGGGGTACGCATCGAAGATGATATCCTGATCACCGACAATGGCAACGTGAACCTCTCAACAGATGCCCCAAAGACCATTGAGGCCATTGAGCGAGCAATGAAGTAAGCTGGAAGCTCGAAGCCGGAAGCTGGAAGGAAGAGATGAACAGTGAAC
>JAWLDT010000056.1:6272-17452 GCA_041686485.1 Bacteroidales bacterium
AACAGTGAACAGTGAACGGTGAACAGTGAACAGTGAACGGTAATTCATACCAACAGATGAATCCTGTAATCATGAAAAGGAACCTACTGCTTATTACAATAAACCTGGTCATCCTGTGTTGGATGTTCGGAATGATCCCATTATCAGTTATTGCCGGGGAAGATGATGAACGGAAAAACAGGTTCCCGATTGCGGTGATTGAGAATGATAAGATCGACATGGGTCAGATAACAGAAGGAACGCGCCAGACAGGTGAGATCAAGATTACGAATATCGGAGAAGAAGACCTGCTCATCGGCCGGGTAAGAAGCTCCTGTGGACTGGTGATCCCCAACTGGCCGGAAGATCCTGTTGAGAAAGATGATGAAGTCATTATCCGTTTCCGTTACGATACCTCACGCCTCGGGCCTTTCGAACGCAAAGTGATCATCCATACCAACGGGTGGCAAAAAGACCTGATCATCACCGTAAGCGGAGAGGTCATCCCACCGGAATAAACCGGGAAAACCGGGAAAACCAGGAAAACCGGGAAAGGCGGGCAAGACGTACAAAGCTCCCTTCATTGCCAGGTGTTTTAGTTAAATCATAATAAAGAAACATACTTTTTTTAGTAAATTACATAAAATATTTTCAAATTTGTTCCGAAACCATCATCATATAGCATATTCACCAATAAAATCAAACTATCATGCCAAAAATATCTGACAAAGGACGGCAAATGCCGGCGTCTCCCATTCGCAAGTTAGTTCCCTATTCTGAACAGGCCAAGAAAAGAGGTACTACGGTTTACCATCTGAATATTGGTCAGCCGGACATCCCCACGCCCAAATCGATGATCGATGCCATGCACAACCTTGATGTGGAAGTCATTGCATACAGCCATTCGGCCGGGATCCTCTCCTACAGGGAGAAGTTGTGCGACTACTATGCCCGTCACGGGATTAAGGTAACACCAGACGACATCATTGTGGGTGCGGGTGCTTCGGAGGCCATCCTGTTTGCGGTTCAGACCTGCCTGAACCCGGGTGATGAGATCATTATCCCCGAACCATTCTATGCCAACTATAACGGGTTCTCCACCAGTGCCGGCGTCAAAATAAAACCGATCACCTCGACCATAGATACCGGCTTTGCCCTTCCGGCCATTGAGGATTTTGAGAAAGCCATTACCCCGGCCACCAAAGCCATTATGGTCTGCAACCCCAACAACCCCACTGGCTATCTCTATTCAAAAGAAGAGCTGGAGGTTTTACGGGAGATCGTTAAAAAACATGACCTGTTCCTGTTTGCCGATGAGGTGTACCGCGAATTTTGCTATGATGGTCATAAGCATCATTCCGTACTGAATCTCGATGGAATCGAAGAGAATGTCGTGCTGTTCGACTCGGTCAGTAAACGTTACAGTGCCTGCGGTATTCGTATTGGTGCGCTGGTTTCACGCAACAAGGAGGTAATGCAAACCGCGATGAAATTTGCCCAGGCGAGGCTCAGTCCCCCATCCCTCGGACAGATTGCCGCCGAAGCAGCAATGGACACACCCGACAGCTATTTTGAAGAGGTCATCGGAGAATACAAGGCCAGGCGTGATACCGTGGTAGAAGCCCTGGGTAAGATGGATGGCGTGGTCTGCCCGACCCCGAAAGGCGCATTCTATGTCAATCCCAGCCTTCCCATTGACGACAGCGACAAGTTCTGTCAATGGCTGCTTGAATCTTTTGATTATGAAGGGCAAACGGTCATGCTGGCACCCGCAACGGGGTTTTACGCTACCCCCGGCGCCGGGAAACAGGAAGTACGCATCTCTTATGTACTCAATGTGGAAAACCTTAAGAAAGCTATGAAATGCCTGGAAGAAGCATTGAAAGTCTATCCGGGAAGAACGGTTTAAGGTTTTAGGAAACGGTTTTTACACCCTTTTTTACATTAACGAGCCAGGGAACGCTCCCAGAATTGTTGAAGCGCAAGGCGACAAGCCGGTTTTATGTGTTGGTGGGTGTGATGACTTTGTCCCGGAGATATTGTCCGGTGTAGGATTCTTTACATGCAGCCAGGTCTTCCGGGGTGCCTTCAAATAACAGATATCCGCCTTCGTCTCCCCCTTCGGGGCCAAGGTCTATGACCCAGTCAGCGCTTTTGATAACTTCGGGGTTATGTTCGATCACCACCAGGGAGTGGCCATTGTCAAGCAGGGCGTAGAATGCCGTCAGCAGCTTGTGAATATCATGAAAATGAAGGCCTGTGGTAGGCTCATCAAAGATAAAGAGGGTCTTCTCGGGGGTAATGCCTTTGGTCAGAAATGAAGCCAGCTTGATCCGCTGGGCTTCGCCACCGCTTAGGGTACTTGAGGGCTGTCCCAGCGTGACATAACCGAGTCCGACATCCGCCAGGGGTTGCAGCCGTTCCGCAATACGCTTGCAAATATTTCCGCACTTCGTGGCATTAGAGAAAAAGTTGATGGCATCATCCACGGTAAGGTCGAGCACATCGGTGATGCTTTTGCCTTCGAACACAACATCAAGGATCTCTTCCTTGAAGCGTTGTCCTTTACAGCTCTCACATTCGAGGCTGAGATCGGCCATAAACTGCATCTCAATGGTCACCACCCCCTCCCCTTCACATTCGGGACAGCGTCCGCCGTCGATATTGAAGGAGAAAAAACCGGGTTTGTAATGCCTTGCTTTTGCCAGCGGCTGATCGGCATACAGCTGCCGGATATCGTCGTAAGCTTTCAGATAGGTTACCGGGTTGGAGCGGGAAGATTTACCGATGGGGTTCTGGTCGATATACTCAACATGGTCGAGACGCTTCACGTCGCCGTCGAGCGAGTCAAACAGTCCCAGGCGATCGCCATAGCCCCCATAAGCTTTCTTTAGCGCCGGGTAAAGGATGTTTTTCACCAGGGTGCTTTTGCCGGAGCCACTCACGCCGGTTATCAGTGTCATCACCTGCAGGGGGATCTTCACATCAAACCCTTTCAGGTTATGTTGGCGAACCCCGTTGAGTGCGATGTATTCTTTCCAACGTCGACGCCGTGAAGGGACAGGTATTTCCAGCTCCTGACGAAGGTACTTTGCCGTAAGGCTTTCTGCATTTTCCAACAGTGACCTGCTATCGCCCTGAAAGACAACCTCTCCCCCGTTGGTACCGGCCAGTGGCCCCATGTCAATAACCTGGTCGGCTGAACGGATGATGTCTTCATCATGTTCCACGACGATCACGGTGTTGCCGGCGTCACGTAACTGCTTCAAAATACCGATCAGCCGGCGATTGTCTCGCTGATGCAACCCAATACTTGGTTCATCCAGGATGTACATCGAACCAACCAGGCTGCTCCCCAATGAAGTAGCCAGGTTTATCCGCTGTGATTCACCCCCTGAAAGCGTATTCGATAACCTGTTGAGGGTCAGATATCCCAGGCCGACATCATTCATGTAAGCCAGGCGGTTATTGATCTCAACCAGCAGCCGGCTGGATATGGCAAGCTGCTCATCGGTAAGGGTAAGTTCCTGAAAAAATTGCTGTAAGCGTTTGAGTGGCATCAATACCAACTCCGTGATCGAATGGCCGCCCACCTTCACAAAATTGGCATCCCGCCGCAACCGGGTTCCATTACATTCCGGGCAGTCGGTCTTGCCGCGATACCTGGACAACATCACACGGTATTGAATCTTGTAAGTGTTCTCCTCAATCATGCTGAAGAAGTCATTCAGGCCTTCAAAGTAGCGGTTGCCGGTCCACAACAGGGATTTCTGCTTATCAGTCAGGTCTTTGTAAGGTTTATGAATGGGGAAATTAAACTTATAGGCATGTGCCTCCAGCTGTTCTTTAAAGTATTTCATCTTTTCGCCGCGCCAGCAGGCGATAGCCCCTTCATGGATGGAAAGGCGCTTATTGGGGATGACAAGATCGGGGTCAATATCGATCACACTGCCAAACCCTTCACATTTTTTACAGGCTCCATAGGGATTATTAAAGGTAAACAGGTTGACCGAAGGTTTTTCGAAAGTCATACCATCCCGCTCAAATCGGTTTGAGAAGGAAACCTTCTGCTGCTGCTCTTCCTGTTCATGAACAACCACACAGGTACCTTCGCCTTCATAGAAACAGGTCTGCACCGAATCGGCTATGCGTGGCTGAAGGTCATCATCCCGCAGGTCAACCCGGAAACGGTCAACAACAATGGCCAGTTCTTCATTCCCTTTCATATTTCCTGTTTCCGGCAGGAACTTCTCGATACGGTATACCCTATTATGGACTCGTATTCGTGTAAACCCTTGCTGCAACAATACTTCCATCTGTTCCCGCATGCTTCGGCCATGTTTCAATATCACGGGAGCCAACAGCATCACCATGGTATCGTTCGGCAATGCCAGGCAGTACGACACCACATCGGTAACCGTATCCCTTTTCACCCGCTCACCTGATATGGGTGACCAGGTTTCACCGATACGTGCGAATAAGAGTTTCAGGTATTCATATATTTCTGTGGATGTCCCGACGGTAGATCTCGGGTTCCGGGTATTGATTTTCTGTTCGATAGCGATGGCGGGTGAGATTCCCTTGATGTATTCCGCTTCCGGCTTGTGCATGCGTCCCAGAAACTGGCGGGCGTAGGCGCTGAGACTCTCCACATAGCGCCGCTGACCCTCAGAGTATAACGTATCGAAGGCCAGTGAAGTTTTTCCGGAGCCTGACAGACCGGTGATCACAACCAAACGATTCCGCTCTATAGCCACATCCACGCCTTTGAGGTTGTGGACCCGGGCATCTTTAATCAAAATATATTGTTCCTGATTCAGTTGTGCAATATCCATATAAACTGGAAATCAATTTGTGGATGCAAATTTACGATTAATTTTAACGGTAGTAAGGCTCATAAACCTATGTAAATTTTGTATGGATGCCAGATTAATTCGTATATTGCAGTGCCATAATCAATCAAAAACGATGTAGGTCTGTAAAACGTCAATTATCATGATGCAGGAAAACCTTACGGAATTCATTTTAAAAACCATCCGAAACAACTGGAGTATCACTGCCCTGACGGATTATAAAGGTGACAGTTATTCTTACAGTGATGTAGCCGGTCATATTGTTCATTTACATGCCCGTTTTGAGGTATACGGGATCAAACCCGGCGACAAAGTGGCCCTTCTGGGGAAAAATTCAGCCCATTGGGGCATTTCCTACCTGGCAGTAATCACCTATGGGGCTGTTGTTGTCCCGATTTTACCGGATTTTAAGCCTAATGATGTACATCACATCGTAAAACATTCCGGCGCGCGACTGATGTTTGCCGCCGACACACTATTTGACGGCCTCGACCCGGATAAAATGAATAATGGACTGCTGGGCATTGTTTCCCTGACAGACTTTTCTGTATTATATGAAAAGGCAGAAAAACCGCTCAGCAACCATGCCGAAGAAATTGAAAACGTATACCAGCGAAAATACCCTTATGGTGTTCAGGCTGACACACTACATTTGACAGCCATTCCGAACAGTGAACTGGCCGTTATCAGTTATACCTCAGGCACTACAGGATTCACAAAAGGGGTTATGCTGACCCATAATAACCTGACAGCCAATGTTGTTTATGCAAATAACAACATGCCACTGGAACCCGGTGATGCCATCGTTTCTTTCCTGCCGCTGGCTCATGCCTATGGTTGTGCATTCGAGTTTCTCTGGCCTTTTACGTTGGGATGTCACATCACCTTTCTTACCAAAACACCCTCACCACAGATTATACTGGACGCATTCAGGAAGATCAAACCGCGCCTTGTACTGGCCGTACCGCTGATCATTGAAAAAATTTACAAAAAGCGGATATTGCCTGAGATTGAAAAACCACATATCAAAGCGCTTCTGAAAACACCCGGGATCAACAAGCTCATCCATAAGAAAATACGAAAGAAGCTTGTTGATGTATTCGGCGGTAACTTTCATGAAATAGTCATTGGGGGGGCTCCGCTAAACCCTGAGGTGGAAAAGTTTCTTAATGATATAGGATTCCCCTATTCCATCGGTTACGGTATGACAGAATGTGCCCCACTTATAAGCTATGCCAACGCCAAAAATACCCGGCTGGGGGCATCAGGAAAAGCCGTAGACACCCTGGAGCTGAAAATTGACAGCGATAACCCCTATCAAAAGCCCGGCGAAATCATGGTCAGGGGCGAAAATGTGATGCCAGGTTATTACAACAATAAAGAAGCTACCAAAAATGCCTTTGATGATGAAGGCTGGCTGCGAACAGGCGACCTTGGACTCACCGATAAAGATGGATATGTCTATATCAAAGGACGCAGCAAAAGTATCATCCTGGGACCATCAGGTCAAAATATCTATCCGGAGGAGATCGAAGCCAAGCTGAACAACAAAGCTTATGTACAGGAGTCACTGATCATTGAAAGAAAGGGAATACTGGAAGCTTTGGTATATCCGGACTACGAAGCCACAGACCAAATGGGTATCCGTGAAGGCGACCTTGTTGATATTCTTGAACATTATAAAAAGGATCTGAACAAGGAGCTCCCGTCATACATGAATATCGGACGCATGAAGATTGTTCCTGAGGAATTTGAGAAGACACCTAAGAAAAGCATAAAACGTTTCTTATACACCATGGATCAATAATTTTTTTCAGATATTCTTCCTGGAATAGAATTTTTCATGTATATTTGTCGATACCAAACAAACTTCAACAACATTTACTAACCAAAACAAGGAGGACGGATTATAGAATAGAACGCTACGCTAATTGAAACCAAAACAAGGCCATTACTATGAATGACCGCAAAGCGATTAGCGATCAGGAATTGATCCGTCTATTCATCTCCGGTGATCACAGTGCGTTGGAGATGCTTATAAACAGACACGAACGCAAGCTGTTTTCTTACATCCTGCTCATTGTGAAAGATAAACACCTGGCAGAAGACATCTTCCAGGATACGTTTATTAAAATTATCAACACCTTACGGGCTGGTTCCTACAATGAGGAAGGGAAGTTTCTTCCCTGGGCCATGCGTATTGCCCATAACCTGACCATTGACTTTTTCAGGAAGTCAAAACGCATGCCTTTAAAAGAGAACAGCGAAGAATATGACCTGTTTGAAACCCTCAAGGTGTACGACGAAACCATTGAAGACCGTTTGGTGATCGGTCAGATACATGATGATGTCAAAAAGCTGATCGAACACCTCCCTGATGAGCAGAAACAGGTACTGAAGATGCGTCATTACGAGGAGATGAGCTTTAAAGAGATCGCCCATACCACGGATGTAAGTATCAATACGGCGCTGGGAAGAATGCGGTATGCCCTGATCAACCTGCGAAAAATGATCGAGGAGAACAATATCGTACTCACCCGATAAAAATACTTGTCAGTCTAAAGAAAAGACCTGCCAGTTTAAGTAGTATCACAGATTCGAAAAAAAGCCTGTCGGCGCACTATTTTAGTGAAAAAGAACAGGGTATAACACCTATTTTTGCATTAACTTTGGTGTGTTATTCATATATCCTGTTCATGCTACTTTAGCCCTCATGCTGATTCAAGATAATTACCCGCTTCGTGAACACAACAGCTTTGGCATTCATGCATATGCCAAACGTTTTGCAGAAATCAGGGAGAAAGAAGCTTTGCCGGAACTATTTAGCCACAGCCCGGAACTTCTGGAACCACATCTTGTGCTGGGCGGCGGCAGTAATGTTTTGTTCACCAATGATTTTGACGGTACTGTTCTGAAAATCGACCTGCGCGGGAAACAGGTAATCGGTTCCCGTAATGGGCAGAAACTACTATGGGTAGCCGCCGGTGAGCCCTGGGATGACCTGGTGGCTTTTTGTGTGGAACAGGGATATGGCGGACTGGAAAATCTCTCACTCATACCGGGTCAGGCCGGCAGCAGCCCCATACAAAACATCGGGGCATACGGCGTGGAACTGAAAGACCATTTTTACAGCCTGGAAGCATTCGACAAACAAAGCGGCCGGTTTGTCACCTTTTCGAAAGAAGATTGCCAGTTTGGCTATCGCAACAGCTTCTTTAAGCAAAAGGGCAAAGACCGCTACATCATCGTGTCCGTTGTTTTTAGCCTCAATACATCGCATCAGGTACGAACAGATTACGGCACCATACAAACTGAACTGCAATCCATAGGTGTCAGCGATGCCGGCATTGCCGAAGTAAGGGAAGCCATTTGCCAAATCCGGCGCAGAAAGCTTCCGGATCCTGATGTTTTGGGGAATGCCGGCAGCTTTTTTAAAAACCCGGTAATCTCAACAAAAAATTTTGAACGGCTACAGAAAGCATTTCCTGGTATTGTTTCCTTTCCTGCGAAGGGGGGTGTTAAAGTGGCAGCAGGCTGGCTCATCGATAAAGCCGGCTGGAAAGGATACAGGGATGGGGACGCTGCCGTACATGACAAACAAGCCCTGGTGCTCGTCAACCACGGCAACGCCACAGGGAAAGATATCCTGGAGCTGGGCGAAAAAATACAGCAATCAATATATAACCTGTATGGAATCAAACTTGAACCGGAAGTCAATATTATTTGAAGCTTAGCATATTTTCAATGGAGAAAAAAGATACCTTACTAAATAAAGGAGAAAAAGCAGGGGCCATCACCGTGATCATTCTCATCATACTACGACTGTTGGTTGGAACAATAATGAACTATGCCCTGCTGATCTTCACAACCTTGCTGGCTGTCTACTATCTATGGTTTGGCTTTTTTATCTTTAATAAACTGCAACCATTGGACCTGCTGAACAAACATGCAGTACGTTCATTAAGCCACTTCAGGGTCGCCATCAGTATCAGCATGGGGGTTGTCATTTCATATGCTCTGATTGCCAGTCTTTTTGGAATATTTTTTTACCCCGGGATAGACTTTATGCTGCGTTCATCCTTCATCCTTCTGGTTGCGTTCACCGGCTATCTTGTTTTTTACCAGATGCGGCTAAAAAAGTCATACCCTTTCTTAGGGCATTATTACTTACGTGCTGCAGGCCTTGCGATCATTCTGCTGCTACTGTGGCTACCACCTCTTGAACAACGGCTACATATCCTTTTTGGAGACCATCCCGACTTCGTAGAAGCCTATCTGGAATATAAGGAAAACCCGGATAGCGAAGATGCCATCGAAAAACTTCGTGAAGAGCGCAGCAGGTTCAGGTAACCCCCATCTCCTTTTTTATCCGGCCAATGGTATCAAGCAGCTCAGCACGCTTGTCCCCGTATTGATCGCCTTCCTTCATAACACCTTTACATCCGAAATAAAATTTAATCTTGGGTTCTGTACCTGATGGCCTCAGGGTAATCATGGTAGCATCTTCCAGGACAAATTGCAGCACATTAGATGTGGGTAAGTCTACAGGATGTACCTTCCGGCTCCGAAGATCGAAATCCGTACCTTCGTAGTAATCGATCATACGGGCCACCTGTTTCCCATCCAGGGTTTCCGGTGGTTGCTTACGAAATGTATCCATCATCTGACTGATCTCCCCGGCACCTTTTTGCCCTTTCCGGGTGATAGACAGCAAAGTTTCAACATACAGACCGTATTTCCGGTAGATTTGCATCAACAGGGCATATAATGTAAGCCCCTGATCCCTTGCCCAGGCAGCCACTTCAGCAATCATACAACAACTGATCACCGCGTCTTTATCCCTGACCAGGTCACCGACTAAAAAGCCATAGCTTTCTTCTCCACCACACAGAAAACGTTTCTGACCTTCCAGCTCCCGGATTTTTTCGGCAATGTATTTAAACCCGGTTAATACATTCAAACAGGTCACATCGTAATCGGCCGCTATATCACTGAGCAGTCCGGATGTCACAATGGTCTTTACAATATATTCATTCCCGGTATACCTGCCCTGTTGCTTCCACTGATCCAACACATAATAGGTCAGTAATGCGGCGGTTTGATTACCATTAAGAAGCATGTATTGACCGTCAGGGTCTTTAATGGCAACACCCAGTCTGTCGCAATCGGGATCAGTGGTCATCACCAGATCGGCATCAACCTCACGGGCCTTTCCCAAAGCCATTTCAAAAGCGGCAGGATCCTCCGGATTGGGCGATTTGACCGTCGGGAAACGACCATCTACCCGATCCTGTTCCGGTATGTTGAACACCTGCTCAAACCCGAAAGATCGTAAACCCGCCGGCACCAGTCTGACCGCAGAACCATGAAGCGGGGAAAAAACAATCTTTAAATCACTGTGGCGCTTGTTGGTATCCGGGGACAACGATAAGCCTGTAATCTTCTCCAGATAGATGTTATCAAAAGATTCGTCAAGCATGGATATATTCGCCGCCACCTTGTCAAAACGGATCTGGCTCACCCGTGTGATCTTCTGCACTTCGGCGATAATGTTATTATCATGCGGAGGCACCAGTTGGCCGCCATCTTCCCAATAGACTTTATAGCCGTTGTATTCTTTGGGGTTATGGGAAGCCGTAATGACGACGCCGGCCTGACAGGATAGTTCCCGAACGGCAAATGAAAGCAGCGGCACGGGCCGCAATGCATCGAATAAAAAGACCTGTATCCCGTTGGCCGAGAGAACTTCGGCTGTTATACGAGCGAAATACTCACTGTTTATGCGGCAATCATAAGCGATAGCCACTTTCGGGTGCTGCAGGTCTGAAAACGTACGTTTCAGATAATTCGCCAACCCCTGGGTAGCCATTCCGACCGTATATTTGTTCATCCGGTTGGTCCCGACGCCCATAATACCCCGTAAACCACCGGTACCAAACTCCAGGTCCCGGTAAAATGCATCCGACAGTGCTTCCGGATCCTTATCCATGAGCTCCTGAACCTGCTGCCTGGTTTCTTCGTCATAGCCTTCGGATAACCAACGTTGAGCACGTTCTAAAACCGCCTTGTCCATAATTTAACGCGTTTGTATTTATATTACTGTTCGTAATTCAGTGTATTGTGACTCTGTAAAGGTAGAAGTTAGAAGTTCCTACCTTCTAACTTCTGCCTTCTATCCTCTTGCTCTGTGTGTCAAAATCCTTTTTTCCGAATAATCGGGATCTTCGACATGGGCGCTTCATGTGTTTATAATTTTGTAACTATCTGTTATCTAGACTTATGTGGTTGTATTTAAGCTGCCCCTTCAGTGCGCACGGGTACGCAGCCCAAGTGCTGCGTCTACCACTG
>JAWLDT010000057.1:0-3975 GCA_041686485.1 Bacteroidales bacterium
CTGCGTGACCTCGGCCGACGTACCATTTACAAAAAGGAACAGTGGTAGCCGCAGCACTTGGGCTGCGTACCCGTGCGCACTGAAGGGGCAGCTTAAAAAAACCATAAAAAACTTAATACCATATAGTTACGAAACAATAAAAACATGAAGAACAAAACAGTCCAATTTGAAGATCTCGGCAAAATCGATTATAAAGAGGCCTGGGACTACCAGGAAAAGTTGTTCAAAGGCATTATAGATATCAAGATGAACAACAGAAGCCATCCTGATCAGGAGAAACCTACGCCGAACTACCTTTTATTTTGCGAGCATCCACACGTATATACACTTGGAAAGCATGGCTCGGAAGAAAATCTGCTTGCCAATATGTTGGAATTAAGCAATAAACAGGCCACTTACTACAAAATTAACCGCGGAGGTGACATCACGTATCACGGCCCGGGACAGATTGTCGGGTACCCCATCCTGGATCTGGACAATTTTTCGCCCGACATCCATCAATATGTCTACAACCTGGAAGAGGCCATCATCAAAACCATTGCGGAGTACGGTCTCACAGGTGAGCGTCTGGAAGGAGCCTCCGGGGTCTGGCTCGATCCGGCAGATTCGGCCCGGGCCCGTAAAATTTGTGCCATCGGGATTCGTAGCAGCCGCTGGGTCACCATGCATGGCTTTGCCTTTAATGTAAATACCGATCTAAGCTATTTCGAGTTGATCAACCCCTGCGGCTTTACCGACAAAAAGGCCACCTCCATGGAAAAGGAGCTTGATAAAACATTCGACATGGAAGAAGTGAAGGACCGGGTCAAACAACACCTGGCTGATATTTTCGGGATGCAGCTTTTGTGAAAGATCAAGCCCTGTCCTACGGTAGCTCCCCGAGGGAAGGTTGAGGCCGGCCGAAGTCACGCAGCCCCCTGGGGGTGCCTAACAGTCGATTTTATAGCACAACATATCATCTAACATCTAAATTCTAACTCTTTATCTACCACATCGCACCATGCATAAACTTTTTAAACCATACAAAACCGGAAACCTCAGATTGTCGAACCGTGTGGTAATGGCGCCCATGACACGGCGCCGCGCCACGGAGCCATCCCTGGTAGCAAACGATCTGATTGCCAACTATTACGTGCAGCGCGCTTCCGCCGGATTGATCATTGCCGAAGGCAGTCAAATATCACCGCAGGCCTATGGGTATACAGGCACACCTGGTTGTCACACGCCTGAGCAGGTCGAAGGATGGCGGAAGGTTACCAAACGCGTACACGATACAGGCGGCAGGATCGTGCTGCAATTGTGGCACGTCGGGCCTTTTTCTCACCCGCTATTGCAACCGGAAGGCAAAGCGCCCGTAGCTGCTTCCGCTGTTCGCCCCCAGGGGGAAGTCCTTACCCCTGAAGGACGACTACCCTACGAAGCATCGCGACCCATTACCAGGGAAGAGATCAAAGCAACCATCAAGGATTTTGGCCATGCAGCAAAAAATGCCCTTGATGCAGGGTTTGACGGGGTGGAAATCCATGGGGCACATGCCTACCTGATCGATCAGTTCATTATGGATGGCACCAACCAACGCACAGACGAATACGGCGGACCGATCGAAAACCGGACACGCTTCCTGTTCGAAGTGATCGAGGAAGTGCTGAAATACGCCCCACCAGCCAAAACAGGCTTACGTCTGTCGCCTAAATCGGTGAAACCCGGAATGGCCGACAGCCAACCGGAACAAACCTATGGAACTATCATGGAAAAGCTTAATGAATATGACCTGGCTTTTCTGCACCTGAGTGAGATGATGACTCCCGAGGAACGATTGTCGGAAGCGGTCAGATCTGTTGTGCCTTATTACAGGAAGATCTACCACGGCACCCTGATCTCCTGCGGCGGTCACAGCGGAGAAAGTGCCAAACGTATGCTTGATCAGGGTCATGCCGACCTGATCGCTTTCGGGAAGCCGTTTATTTCCAACCCTGACCTTGTCCGCCGGTTAAAGGAAGATCTTCCGCTAACCGAACCGGATAAAGAAACCTTCTACCATGGCGGTCCGAAAGGCTTTGTGGATTATCCGGAATATGGCGCATAAGAAGCCTCTACCGGGGATGGCTGTTCCGGCCGTTGGCATAACAGGCATTTGTATTATCATTTTTGATAGCTGTTTAGCAACTTTCTTCACAAGATGCTAAGCCCTTGTTTTGCCAGACGTTCTTTTTCATCTTCCGGCCAAATGCCAGACTGTACTTCCCCAATATGACCCTTGCGGAGCAATAACATACATAATCGGGATTGCCCAATACCACCACCAATACTTTGAGGGAGGTCACCACGAAGTAACCTCTGATGAAAAGGATAACATGCCTTCTCAGAACATGCACGCATCTCCGGTTGCCGGTCCAAAGCCGCAGCGACAACACGCACACCCATCGAAGGCAGCTCAAAGGCACTTTCTAAAACCGGATGCCAGCACAGTATATCCCCGTTCAGTCTATTAAAAACTGATTCATTGTTCTTTACGCGTGCTTGATAACAGTTTTATTGTTTTGTTTGATGTCTGCCTTGTAACTCTTTGACCACATCTTTCCATCCCAGCTCCCTGGCAATAAGCAACACATCCATATGGTACAGCAGGTCGGCGGCCTCTTCAATAAAACGCTGATCCTCACCTTTTTCTGCTTCCAGTATAAGCTCCACGGCTTCCTCACCCATTTTTTTAGCTATCCTTTTAGGGCCTTCCTGTAACAACCTGGCAGTGTAACTTTTTGATGGATCAGCCGTTTTCCGGCTTTCCAGCAACTGTTCAAGTTCTTCCAGAAAGTCCAGGCTTCCATAACTACCTTTATAACCAGACAACATCCCTCCGGTTGACGTATTCTCTTCACCAAAGCAGGTATCATCACCGGTATGACAGGTCGGACCAGCCGGCTCGACCTTTGCCAGCAAGCTGTCATTGTCACAGTCTGCCATTATTTCTTTCAATTGGAGGACGTTTCCTGAGCTTTCCCCTTTGGTCCAGAGGCGATTCTTGCTTCGGCTGTAAAACGTAACCAGGCCGGTGTCCAATGTTTGATCAAGGGCTTCCCTGTTCATCCAGGCCTGCATCAGGACTACATTGGTGGCGGCGTCCTGCACAACAACAGGCAGCAGGCCTCCGGTTTTTTCGAAGTTGAGTTCATTGAGATTATTGTGTGTCATAGCCTTACTGTAATGTTGTAGTTGTTTAAAAATGTTTTTACTTCTTCGATGCTTATGATGCCATAATGGAATATGCCGGCGGCAAGGGCAGCATCGGCCTTGCCGCGGGTAAACACATCCAGGAAGTGCCGGGGAATACCTGCCCCGCCTGAAGCGATCACCGGTACAGGAACCGATTCAGCCACAGCACTGGTGATATCCAGCGAAAAGCCCTCCCGGGTTCCGTCAGCGGTAAAAGAGGTGAGCAGTATCTCCCCGGCACCACGTTCACAAACTTCTTTTGCCCAGTCAATGGCAGGGATGTCCGTTATTTTTGTGCCGGCGTGACTAACCACCTGCCATTGCCCTTCTATAAAACGTGCGTCGATGGCCACAACCACACATTGGTTGCCAAAAGCATCGGCAAGCCTGGTGATGAGACTGGGATCGCGTATGGCAGCGGTATTAACAGATACTTTATCAGCCCCTTTTGATAACAATTGTTCTACCTCCGTTTCATTGGCGATGCCACCACCAACGGTAAACGGAATGGAAATGGTAGCAGCCACATCTTCCACCACACGCATAAATGTGCTGCGTCCTTCCAGAGTAGCGGTAATGTCCAGTAACGTCAGTTCATCCGCCCCTTCATCGGAATACCGTCCAGCCAGCTCTACCGGGTCACCGGCATCCCGGAGGTTCCCGAAGCTGACACCTTTGACGGTGCGTCCCTCTTTGATGTCAAGGCAGGGTATGATTCGTTTTGTAAGCATAGATTCAAAAATAATTAGATGTTAGATGTTA
>JAWLDT010000057.1:4075-6812 GCA_041686485.1 Bacteroidales bacterium
GGAGAAGATTCATAATCAATTATTTTTTTAAGCAGGCATTTCTCTTTAAGATTCGTCATCCATGAATTTGAGAAAATTTGAGTCTTAAAACGATTAAACTTCTTTTCCTTGCAAAGGGTGCGAGCTAAACAGCAAAACAAAGAACAAATGCACCAAATGACAACTAAATGACACAACGCAAATGACAGCGAAGCGCAATGACAGCGAAGCGAATAACAAGGCGCAGCCTTAAACAACGATCAGGGCGGGTTGCGGTTGAACTGGCCCAGCTCATCCAAAAGAATTTTCCCTTCGAAGATAGCCTTACCGGTCACGGCCGCATATAACCCACAAGATCTGAGCAATTCAAGGTCTGCCAGGGTTGCAACACCCCCGCCACCGATGAACCTGGCTTCCGGATAATTGGTTACCAATGGTCTGTAAAAGCCTGGATCAGGTCCCTGCATGGTGCCGTCACGACTGATGTCTGTCACCGAAATATAGCGCCATCCAGCCTTTAACAAAGTTTCGATGGCTGTATTTGTATCCATGCCGGCAGATTGCTGCCAGCCTTGCACAGCCAGACGCCCCTCCCTGATGTCCACCGCCGCGATCAATGCTTCCCGGCCGAATGCATCAATACACCTCTTCGGAATATCAGGCCCGGTAAATAAAAAAGTTCCCAGGTTTACCTTTTCCGCACCGGCCTCCAGGACCTGGCGGATCGACTCCATACTGCGTATCCCGCCACCATAATCTATCCGCAAAGAAGTTTCCTGCGACAAGGTCTCAAGTACCGGCAAATTGACAGGTGTACCCTGCCTGGCACCATCCAGATCTACCAGGTGCAAATTGGTGATGCCGGCTTTTTCAATCGCTTTGGCTGTTTCGAGCGGACTTTCTTTATAGGTCATTTGCTGGTCAAACTGTCCTTTCAGCAAACGGACGCATGCAGCGTCCATCATGTCAATGGCTGGTATAGCGATCATAGGTCAATAAAGTTTTGAAGGATTTGCATTCCGGGTTTGCCGCTTTTTTCGGGGTGAAACTGCAGTCCGAAAAACTGTTCGTGACTGATAGCTGCCGTAAAGGGCTGATCATAACGGCACAAAGCTATTGCCCGGCTGCTTTGGGGCATGTAATAGCTGTGTACGAAATAGACATGGCTGTTCTCCGGTACGCCTTTAAACAAGGGGCCTTTTAATGAAAACAGACTATTCCATCCCATATGGGGTATTTTGAACCCGCCTGTAAATCGTTTTATTTTTTCCGGAAATATCCCCAAGCCTTTCATATCGCCCTCGGCAGAAGAGGCTGCCATAAGTTGCATGCCAAGGCAGATACCCAGCACAGGGCCATTAAACTTTCGTATGGCTTCATCCATACCCTGTTGTTTAAGGACCTCCATGGCGGGCCTGGCATGCCCAACGCCGGGGAAGATCAATTTGTCAGCCTGTTTCAGGTCTTCCGGATAAGCAGCCAGCCCGGCTGTTATGCCAAGTCGTTGCAAGGCATTCTGCACCGAAGCAATGTTACCGGCTTTATAGTGTACAATTTTGATGGTCTGGTTCATATGTTTATATTTGCGTTACTATTTGTATATCAATGTATTGCGACTCTATGCCTTTATCCGGGTTTAACATGAATAGCCTTGCATGCAATGCGGGGTCAGGGAACGCGCACCCCCCTCCCGAACAACCCCGAAGGGGTTGAATGTGAGCTTCGAGCTTCCAGCTTTGCATCTTTCTTATATCACCCCTTCGGGGTTTGGGTTTCGTTTGTTTTTCCTTTATTTCTACAATCGTTTCATCCCTTCGGGATTCCTCGCATCTGGATTTCTTTTTTTAAGTACGCAGCCCAAGTGCTGCGGCTACCACTGCCCTTTTTTATAACCGGCAGGCCGTCCAAGTCCGGCCTGCAACTGCATTGAACCCTTTCAGGGTTCGTTTGTATGGGTTGTATGAAGCGTTCTTACTCCCCGAATTGCATTCGGGGTTATTCACATTTAATCCCTGTCGGGATTAGACGGTGGGTTGATGTTCGTTTTGTGATTTTATGTTCCTCATTTTGTTGTTCAACCTCCCCTGAATCACCGCTTTTGTTTATCTAAACTGAGGTTATAAAGGAGCCGCTGATATTCAATGACGTAATTGTGTTTCGGCCACGCGGAAACCCCGTCAGGGGTTTAACATGAATAGCCCTGCATGCAATGCGGGGTCAGGGAACGCGCACCCCCCTCCCGAACAACCCCGAAGGGGTTGAATGTGAGCTTCGAGCTTCCAGCTTTGCATCTTTCTTATATCACCCCTTCGGGGTTTGGGTTTCGTTTGTTTTTCCTTTATTTCTACAATCGTTTCATCCCTTCGGGATTCCTCGCATCTGGATTTCTTTTTTTAAGTACGCAGCCCAAGTGCTGCGGCTACCACTGCCCTTTTTTATAACCGGCAGGCCGTCCAAGTCCGGCCTGCAACTGCATTGAACCCTTTCAGGGTTCGTTTGTATGGGTTGTATGAAGCGTTCTTACTCCCCGAATTGCATTCGGGGTTATTCACATTTAATCCCTGTCGGGATTAGACGGTGGGTTGATGTTCGTTTTGTGATTTTATGTTCCTCATTTTGTTGTTCAACCTCCCCTGAATCACCGCTTTTGTTTATCTAAACTGAGGTTATAAAGGAGAATACTTTTTTCTTCTTCCTTCCAGCTTCCAGCTTCGAGCTTCCAGCTTTTATACCGTTCACCGTTTACTGTTCACCGTTT
>JAWLDT010000057.1:6912-17287 GCA_041686485.1 Bacteroidales bacterium
TTTTCTTCTTCCTTCCAGCTTCCAGCTTCGAGCTTCCAGCTTTTATACCGTTCACCGTTTACTGTTCACCGTTTACTTCTTCCTTCCAGCTTCTATAATTTACAGCATTCCTTTTGTGGAAGGCATGGCATCTGTATTATTTCTGGCAACTGCCATTTTAAGAGATCGTGCAAAGGCCTTAAATACAGCCTCCACCTTGTGGTGGTCATCCTCCCCGGCAGCTTCAATGTGCAGGTTGCAGGCGGCTGACCCGGAAAATGATCTGAAAAAGTGTTTGAACAGTGTAACCGGAACGGTTCCGACATCCGTCCCTGAAAAAGGCACTTTCCATGTCAGGTAGCTGCGTCCGCCAAGGTCTGTAAGCACCTTTGCCCGGCTTTCATCCATCGGCAATTCAAACCCATACCGTTCCACCCCTTTTTTATCGCCAAGAGCCTGCCTGAAAGCCATACCCAGGGAGATAGCAGTATCTTCAATGGTGTGATGGGGATCCACTTCCAGGTCTCCGCTGGCAGACACCTCCAGGTCCATCATCCCATGACGGGCAATTTGTTCGAGCATATGATCAAAAAAGGCGATGCCGGTTCGGATATTGGCGTAGCCACTTCCTTCCAGCTTTATCCTGACCGTAATGTCCGTTTCTGAAGTCTGCCGGCTTATCGTAGCCTGCCGTACTTCTGGCAGCCCGGAGGTGCCGGCACTTTTTGACTGACCTGTTTCAACCGTCTGACCGGCCATTATTCCGATACCGCTAACTTCCTGTTTCCCTGAGCTTGTTTTGCCATAAGCAGCCCATGCCTCCACCAGTTGTTGATTCTCTTCCGGCGTTCCTACCGTAATACGCAAGCACCCTTCGCAACCGGGATCCTTGCTGCGGTTTCGAACAATAACACCACAATTCGCAAGATGACCGTAAAGCGCATCGGCATTAGCGGTTTTGACCAGCAGGAAGTTGGCATCCGACGGATACACCTTTTCTGTAAGCGGCAACTCTTTGATGATCCCGGCGAGCTCATCCCGGGAGGCAAGGATACGTTCTACGTTCATGCGGTATGTCGCATGACTGTCCAGTGCTTTTTCCGCCAGTTTAATGGCCGGGGTTCCAAGGTTGTATGGGAAACTGATTTTTTGCAGCACACTGATGATGTCGCGGGATGCATATGCCGCGCCAATCCGGGCACCAGCCAACCCATTTGCCTTGGAAAATGTTTGCAGAACCACCAGGTTCGGGTATTCTTTCAGCAGCGGAAGCAGGCTTTCTTCAGGACAGAAATCGATATAGGCTTCATCTACCACCACAATACCCCGAAAGCCCTTGAGCAACTGTACAATTGTTTCCTTTTGTTGAACATTGCCGGTGGGATTATTGGGGTGGCAGACAAACATCAGCTTTGTAGCAGAATTGGCACGTTCCAGTGCCTTCACGGGATTAATCTCAAAATCCTGATCAAGATTAACAGGAATGATGCCAAGGTTATTTACCCTGGCCCGCACAGCATACATCCCAAAAGTTGGCGGAAAAATCATAACCTGGTCTTTCCCCGGCCTGCCGAAGCAGCGCATGATCATATCCAGGATCTCATCACTCCCGTTTCCAGGGAGGATGCCCTCTTTGTCCACCCCTTTAACCGCTGACAGTTTTTCTATCAGCTCCTTAGGTTCTTTTCCCGGGTAGCGGTTTACGTCAGGCGGCATCCCCGGGAGGGGCTCCGGCAATTCATTGGCATCCAGAAAGACGGAGCCCCGGCCACCAAACTCACTCCTGGCTGACGAATAGGGGATCAGCTCCGCAATATGTTCAGGGATCATCGCATTCAGGTCAAATTTCATGACGATAGGGTTTTGTGAATCATTTCTCTGTTTGTATTCGCTGAAGGATAGCGTTGGCGTGGGCATCCAGCTGTTCAGCCCGGGAAAGCTGCAAAACTGTGGGTGCCAGCTCCATCAATCCTTCCCTGCTGAGCTCCTGCGTGGTAATGCTTTTCATAAAAGCGGCAGTGGTAATGCCACTCCAGGCCCTGCTGGCGCCTCCGGTGGGCAGGGTGTGATTGGTCCCGCTGGCATAATCACCGGCTGACTCCGGACTGTAATTACCCAAAAATACAGAGCCGGCGTTGGTTACTTTTTCCACCAGGGTTGATGCATCCTTTACGGAAAGGATAAGGTGCTCCGGACCATAATAGTTGCTGATCTCCAGAGCCTGACTAATATCTGTCACGCAGATAGCCAGGGCATGTTTCAGGGCCTTCGTGGCGGTTTCCTTTCGTGACAGGGTTTCAAGCTGGGTATTGATCTCTGAGATGGTTTCATTGATCAGGTCCATGCTTTCGGCCAACAGGATTACCTGACTGTCAGGATCATGCTCAGCCTGCGACAAGAGGTCTGCAGCTATATATGCCGGTTTGGCCGTACTATCAGCGATCACCATGACTTCTGAAGGGCCTGCAGGCAGATCAATAGCCATACCACGGCCCGCGAGTTGCATTTTTGCGCTGGTGACCCAGGCATTCCCCGGGCCGAATAGTTTGTCTGCTTTCGGAATACTTTCTGTACCAAAAGCCATGGCGGCTACGGCTTGTGCCCCACCCACCGTAAACACACGTATATCAAACAGGCTTAACGCAAAGAGAAGTTCTGGCGATGCCCCGGGAGGGGTGCAGGCAATGATCTCACTGCAACCGGCAATGGTAGCAGGCACGGCAGTCATCAAAACGGTGGAAAGCAAAGGAGCGGTTCCTCCGGGAATATACAGGCCTACCCGCTCTATAGGTGTGTACCTTATGCTGCACTTGACGCCGGGCATGGTTTCCATAGACACCGGAGCCGGCAACTGTGCCTCATGGAAGCTCCGGATATTCATCATGGCCTGCCTGACAGCTGTTTTAAGATGCTGATCCACATCATTACCAGCCTGCAGCAGTTCCTGACGGGAAATTTCAAAATCCGGCGGTGCCTGTCCATCAATCTCCATACATATCTTACGCAAAGCCTTATCCCCACCCTGCTCTATTTCCCGGATAATCCGGCTTACTTTTTCCTCACGACCGGCTGCATCACTGGATGGTCGACTTAGTATCTTTTCGTAATCTTTGGGTGAGATATTCGTGATAACAGTCATGAGCGATTCCTTCGAAGTCGAAGGGCTTTGGGGTTGCTGTTGTAAACTTGATGTCTTTTTCTTTTGATCCATTTGTAAAATGTATTTAAACGTTTCAGATCGGGGTTTATCCACGATCCATGCCTGAATCGGGTTATTTTTGATATTCGCTTATATGGGTTGTTATTTCAATACGGTTTATTATACAGAGATATCATGCAGTGATGGCGTTACTCAGGTCACCATTTTCTCTATGGGAACCACCAGTATCCCCTCGGCTCCTGCTTCTTTCAACCGGTCAATAACGCCCCAGAAATTATCTTCACTGATAACGGAATGAAGCGAATACCAACCTTTTTCAGCCAGGGGCATCATGGTGGGGCTTTTTATGCCCGGTATCAGGGAAATGATATTGTCCAGCTTGCTTTCCGGGGCATTTAGCAGAATGTATTTGTTATTGGCTGCTTTTTGCACCGAACGGATCCGGAATAACAGCTGCTGCAGTAGTTGGTCTACTTCATCAGGCAGATTGGCCCCGGCAATCAATACCGCTTCACTTTGCAACACCGTTTCCGTTTCTTTTAGCCCATTGCTCAACAGGGTACCTCCCGAGCTGACAATCTCAAAAATGGCATCTGCAAGTCCAAGACTCGGTGCAATCTCAACAGATCCGCTAATGGGGTGGATTTCTGCATTCAAATTGTTTTCACGAAGGTATTTTTCGAGCAAAACGGGATAAGATGTGGCAATACGCTTTCCGTTCAGGAATTCTTTGCCGGGGTAATCCAGGTTCCGGGGAATGGCAACCGACAGCCGGCACTTTGAGAAACCAAGCGGCTCAATCACCTCCACCTGCTTGTCTTTTTCCAGAACCTCATTGAGTCCGAGGATACCCGCATGAGCCACGCCATCCTCCACATATTGGGGGATGTCGTCATCACGGAGAAATATGAGCTCCAAAGGAAAGCCGTTGGCGCCAGCTTTCAGGTTATTTTTACCATTTTGAATGCGAATTCCGCATTGTTTCAGCAGCTTCACTGAATCTTCGCTTAGCCGGCCACTTTTTTGAACGGCCATCGTCAATGTGTTGTCTTTCATGTTTCAAGTATTTGATTCACTGGGTTATTTAAAATTTTCATTGAAAAATTATGGTTCTGTTTATCAGTGCCTAATCTCAGAAATCTCATTTTTTGCTTTCATAAAAAAAGGGACCTGCCTGTGGTGGCGGGTCCCCTCTGTTGGTCTTTCTATGAACTATTATTTACATGCTGATCATACCCAACCTGGTCCGCCGCCTGTAGCGCAGATGGTATACATGATGGATATGATGGAACAATGACATATTATCGGCAACTATTATTTGTTTTTACTAAACAAAAAACCCCGGGTGTTTCCCGGGGCTTCTGTAATATTCTTATATGGAATCCATAACAGCACCGTTCAACACCCTCTGGGGGTAGTTGTATGATGATGCGGATGATGGATTAGATAAATCATGTTGTCTGTTTTGCTCGTGCAAATATAATCCTATTTATGAAATGAACAACATTTTTTATTCATTGTTCAACCAACTTCGTGAAATAAGCTTATCAAGGGATAAGGCAAATCAAGCTATGTACTTTTTGTGGCCATCAGCTTAAAATCTGCCAGCGCCATGGCTGTGATGGCTTCAATAACAACAGGTGCCCGAAGGGCGATACAGGCGTCATGACGGCCTTTGACCTCCAGTGTTTCCTCCTTGTTGGTTTTCAGGTTGACTGTTTTTTGCGGTTTACCGATGCTGGAAGCAGGTTTGATAGCTACCCGGAAAACCAGTTCATTACCGTTTGTCAACCCCCCGGTGATCCCTCCGGCATGGTTGGTGGATGTCTTACCTGAACTGTCCCTGATGAGGTCATTATGCGCACTGCCTTTCATGGTGGCAGCAGCAAAACCCGACCCGAACTCAATCCCTTTGACGGCCGGCACAGCGAAGGCCAAATGGCTGATCACTGCTTCAACCGGATCGAAAAACGGTTCTCCCCAACCAAGCGGAATATGTTTGGCCCGGCATTCAATCAGTCCACCGATGCTGTCTCCCTCATCCATGGCTTCACTGACCGCCGTATCAATGTCTGACCGGCCTCCTGCCTCAATGAGTCTGGCAGAAAATGTGATAGCTGGCAACAATTTCTTTGCCACCACCCCGGCAGCCACCAGCGCCAGGGTGAGCCTTCCTGAAAAATGACCACCGCCCCTGGGATCATTAAAGCCCTGAAAGCGCTTGCGAGCTACAAGGTCTGCATGTCCCGGGCGGGGTTTATCAGCCAGCTCCCTGTAATCATCCGGCCGGACATTTTTGTTGGCAAAGATGATGGTAAGCGGCACACCCGTGGTATACCCGTTATATAAGCCCGATATGATATCCGGGTTGTCTTCTTCTTTTCGCGGAGTAGTACCCTTTGCGGTGGGTTTGCGCCGGTCAAGGTCGTTCTGAAAATCTTCTGGTGATAATGCGATCCCCGGCGGACACCCGTCGATTGTGATCCCGATAGATGGTCCGTGCGATTCGCCAAACAGATGTGTTCTGAATAAGTGGCCAAAACTGTTCATGGATGTGTACTATTTGCAAGTTCATTAAAAAACCCCGGATACGATTTATTAACAGCTTCCGCCTGCTCAATAACTACCGGTCCCTCCCCATTCAATGCGGTAACAGCGGCGGCCATGGCGATACGGTGATCCCCGTGGGATGAAACTGTGGCTGCTTTCGGCTGCCCGCCTTTCACAAACAAGGTATCCTGCTCAAGCCAGATGTCGATCCCCATCCTGGCGAAAACATCCCTGAGTGTGGCAGCCCGGTCACTCTCCTTAGCCCGCAGACGACTTACGCCGGTGATCTGGCTGGTCCCTTCGCAATGTGCAGCCAGAGACGCCAGGGGAGGAAAAAGGTCGGGACAATCAGTGGCATCAAACGAAAAAGCATGAAGCGAATTTTTTGCTACCCTGACCCCGTCAGCAAGCCATTCGATCCGGGCCCCTGCAGCATGCAATGCTTCTATCACCCGTTTATCGCCCTGGGAAGAATCTGCAAGCAGATTTGTCACAGTAACCTCTCCGGCAATGGCGCCGGCAACCAACAGGAAAGCCGCTCCACTCCAGTCGCCTTCTATGGTAAACCGGCAGGCTCTGTAAGTTTGACCGGCAGGAACGGTGAAACGCTGATAATCTTCATTGATTGCCTCCACCCCGAAAGTCCTCATGACATCCATGGTCAGGTCGATATAAGGCTTGCTTTTAAGATGGCTGACATGGAGGTAAAGTTCATTTCGTGCAAAAGGTGCAGCAATAAGAATTCCGGTGAGCACCTGGGAGCTCAGGGAACCATCTATGTTGACCTGGCCGCCATTGAGCGGCCCCCGGATATAAAAAGGCAGCTTACCGGAGGTGGTTTGGCAGCGCACCCCCAGTGCCTGTAACGAGGTTGCAACCACTTCCATCGGACGGTTCAGCAAGCTTCCATGGCCGGTCATTGTTATCTCCTCATCGAAGATGGAGGCAATGCCGGCAAACATGCGGACGGATAAGCCTGATTCCCGGCAATGTAATGGGTTGGCAGGTGGCCTTAAACCACCAGTTATGTTCAGGTCTTCTCCTTCTTGCCGGATAGTCGCTCCCATTGTCCGGCAAATAGCAATGGCGGCCATTACATCATCGGCTTCTCCGGGTTTCATAATCCATGAGTTGCCTTCTGCCAGGCTGGCAATAGCTATGGCTCTTTGTGCAGCACTTTTGGAGGCAGGTGCCTGGATATGTCCGTCAACCTTCAATGGCCGGCTGGTTGTTTTCATGTATTTATCGTTATACAAAAATGTTGAAATGTCATCTGGTGAACTATCCATAATGATTCTCCAAAGCTATGGCGAAATTTTGAATTTATCTGCCATTAGCTGTTCGAAAGTTTCGGGAGTCAGTTGCTGACCGGCATCGCTCAGGGCTTCTGCCGGATTAGGATGCACTTCAAGTTTGTCAATATAGGATTGCAAAACCGCAATGATGTTTTGTTGATTTTGTGCAAAGATGGGACTCCTCATCTCTCCCGGGCTTTTCGCCAGGCGAACGGCAGAACTAAAGCCACCGCCGGCAGGCAGGTCAATGGCCATAGATCCGCCAATTAATCCCAATCTAACAATACATATCGTTTTTGACTGTTTTATACGATTTGAGCAAAAAAATGTGTTTTTCTATTCCACGCGAACAGCAGGTATATGTTTTGTTACGAATATGATTAATTTTGTAAAGTCAAAAAACCACGCATATGCCAGTACAAAAGAAAGCACACCCGGTACTCGGGGTCATCAAAAATTACGGGATTATCACCTTTGCCCTTTTTGTGAATGCCATGGCATGGGTTACTTTTTTGATTCCGGCAGAGATCGTCGGAGGTGGAATCACCGGACTCTCCGCCCTCATCTATTATGCCACGGACATACCGGTAGCCGTTTCTTTACTGGTTTTCAATGTCATATTGCTTAGCTTTGGGATAAAAAGCCTGGGAATGGGCTTTGGCATCCGGACAATATATGCCGCCGTGGTATTGTCGTTGTTTTTTGCCATTCTCCAACCACTGATCACCGAACCCATCATCGATGACCGTTTCATGTCGGCCATCCTCGGAGGTATTCTGGCGGGTGCTTCGGTGGGAATGGTCTTTACACAGGGGGGCAGCACAGGCGGTACCGACATCATTGCCATGATCATCAACAAATATCGCAATATCAGTCATGGCCGGATTATTCTTTACCTTGACCTCGTGATTATTTCGTCTTCCTACTTGCTGTTTCAGTCGCTTGAAGTAATGGTGTACGGCTTTGTGACCCTGGCTGTTGCCTCCTATTCTATTGATATGCTGTTGATGGGTCACCGCCGAAGTGTACAGTTGTTTATCTTCTCCCGTCATTATGAGATGATTGCCGAACGCATTGCCAATGATATCGGACGGGGCGTCACCTTATTGAATGGACAGGGCTGGTATAGCCGTGAGGAAAGTGCCGTACTTGTGGTGGTGGTGCGACGCTATGAAACCTCGCTGATCTTTCGTACCATCAAAGAAATTGACCCGGAAGCCTTTATCTCTGTATCCAATGTGATGGGCGTTTATGGCCAGGGATTCGACCCGATAAAATACTGACCGCTCCCGGCTATAACCCGGTAAATGTTTTTCTTACCTTATAGCCAAAAAACAATGCAAACACATTGGAAGGGAAAAGATAAACGGCATTGTTATAATGCCTTACCATATCATTGTAGTGTTGCTTAGGCGCCTGAAGGGCATTCCCGGCCTCTTCCAGTGAACTGAGGGCCTGGCCCGGAACCTCAGCCAATATATTCTCCTGCTCCAGACAGTCATAAAGCTCCTGTATGTTGGCTGTTATCTGGTTTTCGATTTCAACGGTATTGTTAATGGGCAGATTTTCCGGATCAGCCTTGCTCAATAAAATCATCAGTTTCTCGTCGATATCAGGATAGCAGCTTTCTGATGACAGGTTCTTTTTGCGGATAGCTGTTAACACATCATCTAACAGATCATATTTATGTATGAGATCCTTTTGCACATTGGCAAATGCTTTATCACTCATTTTGCGTAACATGACAAAACGGTTGGATGCAATAAGTGCAAAAAGCAACATGAATCCGACTGCAACCAGGATGCCTGTCATAGAGGTTCTGTTTAAATTGCAAAATGGTAGAGGACATCAACAAAAGTAACAAAATAGCTGCAAATTAATTTGTATATTCGCTATACATTCAAAAGAATTAAAACATGGAGAAAATATTGAATACCCTCGAGCCTCGGCGTGTTTGGGAACTGTTTGAAGACATCTGTCAAATTCCCCGTCCATCTAAAAAAGAAGATAGAATTCTGGCTTTTCTGATTGATTTTGCCAAGGCGAATAAGCTGGAATATGAACAGGACAAAGTGGGTAATCTGATAATTCGCAAGCCCGCGATGTCGGGTTTTGAAGACCGCGCCTCTGTGGCTTTACAGAGTCATGTTGACATGGTATGCGAAAAAAACGAAGGGGTCGCGCATGATTTTGATACAGATCCTATAAAGCCCAAAATTGTTGACGGCTGGGTGAAAGCAGAAGGAACCACACTCGGAGCTGATGATGGTATTGGTATGGCTGCGCAGCTGGCTATTCTGGAAGCCGATGACATAGAACATGGCCCGCTGGAATGTTTGTTTACCGTAGATGAGGAAACCGGTTTGGGTGGTGCTTTCAATTTGGAAAAAGACTTCATCAAAAGCCGCATACTGTTAAATGTAGATTCTGAAGATGAGGGCGAGCTGTTCATTGGTTGCGCCGGCGGCATGGAGACGCTCATTCACTTTCAGTATGAACAGACTCCTACGGAGGCCGACCATCTGGCTTTCGATCTCTCGGTTACCGGCCTGAAGGGCGGCCATTCCGGTGATGACATCCACAAGGGCCGGGGAAATGCGATCAAGATACTGAACCGGCTGTTGTGGAACGCAGAAAAGATGTATGAGCTGCGATTGGCTGATATAAAAGGGGGCAACCTCCACAACGCCATAGCCCGTGAAGCATTTGCTACCCTTACGATACCCAAAAGGCACAAGTCTGCTTTTCAGGAGCTCTGCAAAACCCTTGGTGATGAGATCAAAAACACCATGAAGACCAATGAGCCAGGCCTTAGTATAACCCTGGAGGAGGCGATCATGCCGGATGCTTTAATGGATTATACCACCCAGAACAAGCTCCTGAATGCCCTGTATGGTTGTCCGCATGGCGTAATGGCTATGTCACCGGATATCCCTGACCTTGTGGAAACATCAACCAACCTGGCCTCGGTAAAGATGACTCCCCGGGATATTATCATTGTGACCAGTCAGCGAAGCTCCCAGGATACCAGTAAGCGCGATATTGCCGACATGATAGCCAGTATCTTCTACCTGGCGGATGCGAAGGTAAAACATGGTGATGGCTACCCGGGTTGGGAGCCCGACCTGGATTCCCCGATCCTTGCATTAACAAAAAAAGCCTACAAAGACCTTTTCAAAGAAACCCCCAAAGTGCTGGCCATACATGCCGGCTTGGAATGTGGTATTATCGGAGAAAAGTATCCCGGCATGGATATGATCTCCTACGGACCAACCATTAAAGGGGCTCACTCGCCGGATGAGGCCATCGAAATAGATACTGTCAGAAAATTCTGGGACCTTACCCTGGAAGTGTTGCGGAATATACCTGCGGTGAACAGTGAACAGTGAAC
>JAWLDT010000058.1:0-16538 GCA_041686485.1 Bacteroidales bacterium
AACAGTAAACAGTGAACAGTTCACGGTGAATTCCAACTTCTAATTTCTAACTTCTAATTTTTAACCTCTTTTCTTCCAAAAATACAAACTTTTTCCATCCCACTGAAAAATCATCAAAAAACCATGAATAATGCATAGAAGTAGCTTACAAATAGGTAATCTAAGATATTTTTTCCATCTTTGTAAGTCTGACAGACCGCAAACGGCTGAGGGTTTTAAACTAATTTACGGTTACGATGGGTCTTAGAATGCCTTCCTTCCTTTACCGGTGGCTCGTCGGGATACACCGGCGCTATGCCGACCGTTTCGTGTCGCCATGGCTGATCCTGGCCTTCGATGTGGTGGTCATCTTCTTTACCTTCTATGTAGCTTTCGCAGTACGGCTAAACTTTGAACTCCAGCAGTTCGAGCTTGCCGTCGAAACACCCCAGGCCTTACTGGTTACCCTGGTCTATACCCTTTGTTTCCTCGGGTACCGGTCGTTCTCCGGTATTATACGGCACACCGGCCTGAATGACGCCTACCGCCTCTTCCAGGCTACCGGATCCGCCTTTGCGCTGGTTCTGATCCTGGGCGGCACCATTCGCCTGTCAGGGGCACACGTACCCTGGACCACCTCCTTTGCCGTTTACCTCATCCACTTCCTGCTGGCCTATTTCCTGCTAATGGCCGCCAGGGTGATCGTCAAGACGGTCTTCGCCCAGGTGATACGCTCGGGCCGCGACAAAGGCTACCGCGTGATCATCTTCGGGGCCGGCTCCTCGGGGGTACTGGCACACAACGCCCTGGTCAACGATCCGGCCACCATCTACGACGTCGTGGCGTTTGTCGACGACAACCCCCACAAAACGAACAAGCGTCTGGAAGGCGTGCCGGTAATCTCCCCGGAAGAGGCGCTGACACCCCGCTTCGTCAAACGAAGCGGCGCCGACCTGCTGGTGGTATCCATCCAGAAGATCCACCCCCGCCGGCGGGCAGAGGTCATCGAACGCGCCCTGGAGCTGGAAATGGAGGTGAAAGTAGTACCCCCGCTCGACCGCTGGGTGCACGGCCAACTATCTACCGCCCAGCTGCAAACAGTGCGCATCGAAGACCTGATGGAACGGGAGCAGATCCTGCTCGACAGCACCAACATCCAGGCCGACATCCGCGATAAGGTCGTGCTGGTGACAGGCGCCGCAGGCTCTATCGGCGGCGAGATCGCCAGACAGGCACTGGCCTTCCGGCCTTTAACACTCATCCTGCTTGATCATGCCGAATCCGACCTCTACGACCTGCAATACGAGATCAACAATGCCGGCGACCTCAAAGACCTGGCAAACCGCACCCACTACATGGTGGCCAACGTAAAAGACCACTACCGCATGGAACAGGTGTTCCGAACCTTCCAGCCACAGATCATCTACCACGCGGCAGCCTACAAGCACGTGCCGCTGATGGAGGACGTGCCCTACGAAGCCCTCCTCACCAATGTGTTTGGCACCAAAACCGTCGCCGACCTGGCCATACAGTACCACACGGAAAAGTTCGTGATGGTGTCGACAGACAAAGCCGTAAATCCCACCAACGTGATGGGCGCCTCCAAGCGGATAGCCGAGATCTACACCCAGTGCCAGGACAATGAACCAACCCGCTTCATCACCACCCGCTTTGGCAACGTGCTCGACTCCAACGGCTCGGTGATCCCGCTCTTCCGGAAACAGATCGAACGCGGCGGCCCGGTAACGGTGACCCACAAAGAGATCACCCGCTACTTCATGATGATCTCCGAAGCCTGTAACCTGGTGCTGGAAGCCGGCGCCATGGGCAAAGGAGGTGAGATATTCCTTTTCGACATGGGTGAGCCGGTGAAGATCATCGACCTGGCCAGCAAAATGATACAACTTACCGGACTGGAGCCCGGAAAAGACATCCTGATCAAAGAGATCGGCCTGCGGCCCGGCGAAAAACTCTACGAAGAGGTGCTCAACAAAGAGGAAAACACCATGGCCACCTACCACCCCAAAATTCTGCTGGGCCGGGTGCGCCCCAATCAGCGCGAAAAGGTGTGCCGGCAGCTTGACGAACTATGGTCCATCATCCGCGAGGGCGACGACTTCGCCCTGGTCAAAAAGATGAAGGAGATGGTGCCCGAATACCATAGCGAAAACTCGGTATACAGCACCCTGGACCGTTAAATCGCCCGGTAAAAAAGCCGGTCTTGCCTTTCGTCATTTTATTTCATAATTTCGTGAAACTGCTATAAACCATCGCCGGACGATGCTTATTTGGCATGAAGACATTCCTGCCGAAAACCCGATTATCCGCGGCGGGGTGATATATAACCTGTAATGCCCGGTTGTGCCTCTCTTTGCATGTTTCACCTTACGACTATGGCCTGCAATTTATGTTGCGCTCTTGTAATAAATGAAACCTTTATATCCTGCGCAAAAAGTCCTCTCCCTTCGGTGTGATGCAGTACCGCTGTTGCTTGCTTTTTTCGTTCGTCCTGATAGTGAAATCCAGCAATCCCAGCTCCTTCAAAGACTGCAGGTAAACACGCCTGTTTCTTGACTGGTAGGTTAACCCCAGTCCTTCTTCAAGAAGCTCCCGCCCTTTTTGGGGCCCCTCAGCACACAGGCGAAGGAGCCGGATGTGCTTTGGCGTTAAGGTTTCAGGTGTCCACTGCTTCTTAGCTGTTTTTGTGCTACGATAGATTTGTTTCCCTTCTTCAACATACAAACCCTCACTATCAGCAATATCGCGAACCTCCTGAATCAGCCAGTCAATATAGGCCTCAATGCGTGAAGCCAAAAAGTATGGGAGACTTAACAGGTAGAAAATTTTACCCTGGGCTGTTCTGAGTTTGTCCAGCTGGCGGTTACCGGCATAAAAACGAATCGCTATATGAAGCGGAGAATGATCCATAAAAACATGCAATGATTTCAGATGCCCCTTCGCGCCTGATTTTACTTCGATGGGGATGAGTTTGCCCTTGTACGGGTATATAAAATCGATTTCTGCATCAGACTGTTTTTTCTGACGAACCCAGAAGTGCAGTTTTTGCAAACTAAGGGATTGAAAAGAAAGCAGCTCCTGACCTACCAGGTGCTCAATAAGCTTACCCTGGTATACACCGTGAAGATCTTTTGTACCCAGGATATCTGTTTGCAACCCGGCAAAATAGTTGATCAAACCGGTATCCAGAAGCTGTATCCGTGGGGTTTTCTTGTAATCAGGTTCCAGAGGCAGCGTGGTTCCGGTGGTTGGATACAAAACATGCAAAAGATGGGTCTTTTCCAGCGCACGCAGCACCTCCCCGATAGCCTTTGCAGGATAGTTAGCATTGCCAAAACGCTGGAAGGTGGTACGATGACCTGCTTTCAGGATGGCCTGGTGAATAGCAAACCGGATGATCTGAAGCTGCTGGTCACTATTTGCATATTTCTCAGCATCCTGCAGGTAGGAACTGATCAGGGAATCATAAATAGCCCCCAGGGCACTGATGTCCCGATGTTTACTGTAATGCTTGATGACCTCCGGCATTCCGCCCAACAGGGCATAAGTATGAAAAGCCTCCAGCAATGCAGGTTCAGCATATTTTTCTATGGGAATTTTTCGAAACTCCTCAAGCAGCTGCTCTTCACCCGTGGCTGTCAAAAACTCTTCAAACGAAACGGGCCGCAATACTTTATATTCAACCCGTCCGACAGGAAAAGTGAGGTTTTTGCCCAACAGGGTTTCCAGCATGCTGCCGGCAGCTATTACGGACAGCTCCGGCGCTTCTTCCTTAAAGTACCGCAACAGGTTTACGACTTTCGGAGACTCCTGGATCTCATCAATGAAAAGCAGGGTGTCGTCCAGGTATTTTTGCTGCAACCGTTTTTCCAGGAATATCCGGGTTAACAGCTGCCGGACATCATCAAACGGCTCAAACAATTGAGCATCTTTCTGTTGTTCAAGGTTAATATAGATGTATTGCCTGAACTGTTTGCCGAATTCATGAACAAGGGTGGTTTTACCAACCTGCCGTGCACCACGGATAACCAATGGTTTACGCCCCGGCGTCCTGCGCCAGGTTTCCAGTTCCTTGAGTTGAGTCCTATAAAACATGCCTGTATTTTTACCACAAAGATAAATAAAAATTCCCAGAGTAAGGGTTAATTTTTACAAAATATGACCCAAAGTAAGGGTTAATTTACCCTATTTTCACCCCAAAGTAAGGGTAAATTGTTTCTGGCGCGGATGCTTTGGCAGACATTCATATCGCACAAATACTCACCTATCTAAAGTTGAAAGAACGAAAGTTGGGTATACTGATCAACTTCAAAAAAACACAAAGCTTAATAGTTTCTTATTCTGTTCGCATAAAATCCCCGGGATTTTTATTCGCCACCCTGTGTGCATGCCAGGAAACCGTGGCCATTGCAACAAAAAGAGCCAGCATGACGGCCACGACAAAAGGTGCTACACCCAGTGAAATGTGATATGGAAAACCTGTCAACCACCTGCCCATGAAATACCATCCGGCAGGTATCGCTATCAGGGCCGCCAGCATCACAAGAACAAAAAACTCCTTTTGTAACAACAGGTGCAAACGGAGAAGGGAAGCGCCCAGAACCTTGCGGATGGCAATTTCTTTCCTGCGTTTTTCAATAAGAAAAGAGGACAGCCCAAACAAGCCTAAAGCGGCAATCAGAATGGCAAAAACAGAAAAACCCCCAAATATTACCCCAAGCCGGTTCTCATCGTCATACAAATCACTGATCGAATCGTCGAGTAGTTGATAGGAGAGTGGCTCATCAGGATAATAAGTGGCATAAGTCTGGTTTATATGTTCAATCGCCTTTGCTTTTGCCCCGGATTCCAGGTGGATACTGACCATTTGGGAGCGATTGTCTTCCCAGAGAAGCATAAGAGGCGCAATGGCCTTGTGCAAAGAGTTAAAATGAAAGTCAGGAACAACCCCAATGATTGTTTTGCGCCCCATTCCTGCCTGAACAGACTCTCCCAAAACCTCCTCAGGTGATTGGTCAAACCCCATTAACCGGAGCCATTGCTGATTGACCACTACATTACTGTGCTGATCTGTAGAAAGATCTCTGTCGGGCCACCTTCCGGCGAGCAAGTCAACCCCCAGCATGGAAAAATATTCCGGTGTGGCAGGCCAGTAATAAAACTGTTTCGCCTGACCTTCCTGGATAACGCTTTCCTGCCAGCCTACATTTCCAGGAACGGTATTGGTCAGGCTTACCTCCCGGATATACGGAACAGACAGCAGATCATGCCTGAAATCACTCCATGACTGACGGATACTTGTGTTGGAGCGGAAAAAGAGAACATCTTCCTTGTTGTATTCCATTTCCTTGTTCTGCATATACCACACCTGCTCGAATACGATAATGGTACCTGCGATAAGGGCAATACCTATAGCGAACTGAAATACCATCAGCCCTTTTCTGAACAGAGCAGCACCCTTGCTGCGGGTTAGCTCTCCCTTTAATACTTTTGCCGCCCGAAAGCCGCTCAGAAAGAAAGCCGGGTAAATGCCATTTAAAAATCCAATGATAATGCTTGACAGCAGGAATGCAACCATTAAAAACCCCGCTGACCAATCGCCAAGACTGATATCCACGCCTGCAAGATTGTTAAAATCAGGCAAAAATATTTCCACAAGGAGGATAGCCCCAAGCATCGCTATTATAGTGATCATGACAGACTCCGAGAGAAACTGCAAAACAAGACTTTTCCGGCTTCCCCCGAGCAGCTTCCTTATGCCGGTTTCTTTGGCCCTGGCAAATGCATGCGCGGTACTTAAGTTGATGAAGTTCACTATGGCTATGAATAAAACAAAACAGGCAATAAGCATAAATGCCACGGAGATGGTTTTGTTTCCATGGATAACACGCGTTTCAAAAGCTACGTCCTGTGTATAATAAATATCTTTCACCGGCCGTAAACGCATCTCCCTGTCAAAATGAATGCCTGCGGTCTCATAGATAAACTGCAAGGCAGCTTCTTCAATTTGATCTTCTGTCTCAACCGGACAGGCCTCCTGCTGAAGCTTTACGTAGGTGAAGTGGTTCCAGTCTCCGGGACTTTCGAAATAATCATTTCCAAAAAACTCACCGAAAATCATAAAGGAAATAAAGGCATCCATCTTAATATGAAAATGGCTGATATCTTCCACAACACCAGTGACCACCAAATTATATTGATCACGCAGACGAAGCACCTCGCCGACCGGGTTTTCCTTGCCAAAGATGCGTATTGCTTCACTGCGTGTTAACACAATGCTGTTTATGTTATCAAGTGCCGTTTGCGCATCACCATGAATGAACTTCAGTCCAAAAAAATCAAACACACCGGGATCAGCTGCAACAAAATGCTCTATCCTTATTACGTCACCGTCTTTGCGAAGCGGACTGTTGTATAACTGGTTGTTATTCAGCCTGACTGCCTCTTCCACCCCGGCACTTGCTCCCTCGGCCAGTCTCTTGTAAGCCGGACTTATGACGCCCCAATCTTCAAACTCAATTCGATAAATCCTGTCGGAATCCTCATACCACCTGTCGTAACGATATTGATCATGAAGGAAAAAGCCGATAAAAATAAACAAGGCAAGACCAAGGCTCAACCCAAACACATTAAGTATACTGGAAAGCTTATGCCTTCCAATGTTTCTCAACCCAATTATAAAATATTTACGGAGCATGATTCAGGATTTTCAGGAATAAAACATTTTGTGATCATTAAGGATCATCAATAAGTGTTCCAGATCATGCAAAAAGCTTTTCAATAGATAGTTATGGGGTAATGGTGCGGTATTATGTCCAGGTTTCCCAAGGGGGTATGTTCATATTCGGATACTTTCTGTACGTAAATGAACAACTCTTCCAACATCATCACATTATGCATGTACCTGAACGTCATACAAACAAAAGCCACCAATCAACAAAGAACCAGTTCACTTCAATAGCAATTTTTATAGACAGCAAAAGAATAACAGGTATAAAATTATGTGTATTTTTGAAATACAAAATACAAACTTTCTGATTTTTAGGATGATAAACAAACACAAAAACGGGTTTTACTAATTTAAAAAGGAGATAAAACAATGGCTGTAAAACATAAGAGACTTGGAAAGCACGGAGTTCTTGTTAGCAATATTTGCCTGGGGACGATGAACTTTGGGTGGCATACGAGCGAAGAAGATAGCTTCAAAATCATGGATCGCGCTTTAGAATTAGGTATCAATTTTTTTGATACTGCTGATGTCTATGGCTGGTCTGTGGAACGTGGGTATACGGAAGAAATTATCGGACGATGGTTTGCGCAAGGTGGAGGACGACGAGATGCTGTTGTGTTAACAACAAAAGTTTATAACATTGTGGATCGCAAGGCAAATTTACCTGAAGTCAATAGTGATGGGAAAAGTCTGAGTGCCTATAAAATCCGGAAACATTGTGAAGGCAGCTTAAAGCGATTGCAAACCGACAGGATTGATTTATATCAGATGCATCATATTGACCATGATTGTCCATGGGATGAGACATGGCAAAGCTTTGATACACTAGTTAAACAAGGGAAAGTAGTATATGTTGGTTCAAGTAATTTCGCGGGTTGGGATATAGCTACTGCATGCCAGGAGGCGTCCAAACGTGGTATCATGGGATTGGTGAGCGAGCAGAGTACATACAATCTCGATAACCGGATGGTTGAGCTTGAAGTTATTCCGGCATGCAGACATTATGGATTAGGCTTAATTCCCTGGGGTCCACTGGCAGGAGGACTTTTGGCCGGAGCCCTTGAGAAAAAGAAGGCTGGAAGGCGCAATGAGAAACACAATATCGAGAAGATAGAAAAAAAACGCGACCAGCTGGAGAAATATGAGACGCTGTGTAAAAAAATGGGTCATCCACCCGGAGAAGTTGCACTGGCATGGTTGCTCCACAATCCGGTCGTGACAGCGCCAATTATTGGGCCACGAACAATTGAACAGCTCGAGAGTGCCGTTCGGGCTGCAACCATTCAGCTGGACGAAGAAGTCCTCAAAAAACTGGATGAAATATTCCCCGGCCCTGGTGGCGAAGCACCAATGGCATACGCCTGGTAAACAACACCCGGTTTTTACCAATTTGTCATTTGCACTTAAATCTATAAACCGTAGTCGCCCAATGGGCCCGAGCCCATATTATATAGCAAGATAACGATTTATTATGTGATTCAAAATAGCTCGAAGAAAAATGAAAAATGAAAAATGAAAACAAATTTCAGGACGCTACAGATGCATGTATTGCAAAAAATGGCAGTAATTTAGGTTTTCCGTAACGCGTGATTTATATACTTTTGCCAAATAGATTATTTGATTAACTCCATGAATCGTAAGATAATTTTAGCTGTCATTTTCATTCTGCTGGCTACAGCGTTAGCTTATGCAAGCGGGGGTGCAGATCACATTGGTGCTCGGCAGATCACCAAAGACCTGCTTTGGATAGCCATTATCCTGATTGCAGCTAAAGTATCAAACCTGATTGAACGCCTCGGCCAGCCATCTGTACTTGGCGAATTGCTTATTGGCGTTGTAATGGGGAATCTGTTTCTTGTGGGATGGGATGTGTTTGAACCAATTAAAACCGACTCGATCATTTATTTTTTGGCCGAGTTCGGGGTTATTATACTTTTATTTCAGATAGGCCTTGATTCCAACATTGAAAGAATGAAACATGTAGGGTTAAAGGCATTTTTGGTTGCTGTCATTGGGGTTGTTGTGCCTTTTGCCCTGGGATTTTTTGTTGTTGGACCATTATTGTTGCCTGACCAAAGTATGGCGCTGTACCTTTTCCTGGGTGCCACACTTACCGCTACGTCCGTTGGTATTACTGCACGTGTATTCAAGGACCTGAACGTTTTGCATACACAGGAAGCACAGATAGTGCTTGGCGCAGCTGTCATAGATGATGTGCTTGGCCTTATCATTCTGGCTGTGGTCTCAGCCTTTGTTACTATGGGCGGTGTTGGATTGGGTATGATTGGCTGGATCACCATCAAAGCAATAGCATTTCTGGTGGGTGCCATTGTGCTCGGACAATATCTTGCCCCGAAGATCAGTAAGGTTTTTTCACTGATCAATACCGGAGTTGGTATGAAGTTCGCGCTGATCATCAGTTTTTGTTTGCTTTTTTCCTATTTGTCTTACCAGGCAGGGCTGGCACCATTGGTTGGGGCTTTTGCGGCCGGACTTATTCTTGACCCGGTATATTTCAATTATTTCAAGGACCCAAAAATTGTCAGGGATGTTACGTTAGCTATCCAGGGAGATGAACCTGAGAAGAGGGATAGGATGCTCGCCGTTATTGCTCCACATGCGAAGCGGCATATTCAGGACCTGGTTACACCTGTTGGGATGTTGTTTGTGCCTGTATTTTTTGTTTATACCGGCATGAATGTACGGCTGGACTACATGTTTAACCTTCAGGCATTGTTGATAGCACTGGGGATAACATTGATTGCATTTATTGGAAAATTAGTTTCCGGATTGGGAGCAGGGAAGGTAAATAAGATGCTGGTCGGAACCGGCATGATTCCCAGAGGTGAAGTCGGCCTTATCTTTGCCATGACCGGGAAAAGCCTTGGCGTAATCTCAGATGAGGTTTTCTCGATAATTGTGATCATGGTTATTCTGACTACGCTGCTTACGCCGCCAATATTAACCCGAATGGTTAAAAAATATTTCAGGAATACATAAAAGCGCTGCCGATCAGGTCATTGGTTTTGTGAGCAGCAAGGAAAAGTAACTGAAAAGAGGGGGCGAGGTGAAAGCTGGTCGCCCTGAAAAGACAACATTATTCACCCTGGCTGACATGTTGATTTGAAGGTGGGTTAATCGAGCGGCCCGTCAGCACGAGTCCAATATGCGGTGCGACCCAAAAAACGCATGCCCATCACATAGCCCCTGATGCGAAGGGTGTTGCGATCTTCCAGGCGCATGTAAGCCGTATATGTCCGTCCGCTCTCCGGATCATAAATGCTGCCGCCTGACCATTCCCGGTCAGAAGCATCGTAGGTAAACCCTTCGATGATCTCCAGACCCAGAATAGGCTGGCCGCGAAGGGAGGGCTCAGGGTTTTCATCGTCCAGCTTTGGCGAGCCGTCTTCTTCATAAGGCTCCTCCAGCCAGATGATCTTGCCATACACCTTGCCGCTGTCATCGGTGTATATCTCAATTTGCGACTCGTCATCTTCGGTCATCCAGTAGCCGTTGACCCGGCCCGACTGGGCATGCGTCAGTGATGTCAAAAAGAGAATCAGGGAAAGTAATGCAAATTTTTTCATGGGTAGGGGCTTGTTAGGTGGTTTTGTCACTTCTATCAGGATAACAGGTTATTCGGTAAAATGTTCGTCTGCACAAAGCTTTTCCGTAAAGCTGGTGAGCCAACCGCGACATCCTCTGCACATCCAATGAAAACCTTCTTATTCCCCTTTGTTGGCATGATACTGATCATGCTCTCCGTAATCCGGATATGGGCACAGACCACTGTGCCGGAAGATTCTGACCCATTTGGATTTTATGCCAGACCCATTCCTTTATCATGGGTTGCCATGGGTATTGCCTTTTTGCTGATTCTTATGTTTTTGATCTTCCGCAACAGGTGTCAGGAACTAAAACCGGCATGTAATGCTGTGGCCATTCTGCTTATGCATCAACATCCGTTAAAAAACCTACTTTTCACATCATCCCTTCCATCATGAAAAATGGGAATTTAATGGTTGGACTGACGATGATAATGATGATGCTGAGATCAGCACAGGTGAAACATATAACTTCAGCATGCCCGCCTCAGATGTAAATTACACGGCAACCTTTATAATTGATTATCCGATTTACGGTGATGGTGTAACGGACATTGATGGCAACGAATACGAAACGTTAATCATTGGCAGCCAGGAGTGAATGGCAGAGAATCTGCGGGTAACCAGGTACAACAATGAGGATGGTGGTATTCCCACGGGTTTAGACAATGATCAATGGTGAAGCACCACAGCAGGGGCTTATGCTATTTATGACGACGATGACGATATGCTGGAAGCATATTGCCGAAGAATATATCGTGCTTCCGGGGATATATCGCATAATTGGCCAGACTTAAACGCTGGATTCAGCATCCGTTGCATCAGGGATTGAGTGCGCTGAAAATTAAAAATGATTTATTGATTTGCTTTTTATTGTTTTCAATAAGTGTCGATTTATAATCAAAACAAAAGCCGCAATGAGTTGAACAGGGTTAATGAACAACGTGCATACCTTGAGCCCAATGCTTCCATGACCGATTCCAGGGCGACCCCGGACACTAGATCCTGTGGCTGGTCTTATACATTGACTCACAGTAAGCCATATTGCTTTTTTTCGACAGATAAGTGAGCCCGCATGTCAAGGCTTGCATTTTCGCATGGAGGTACTTGCATGTCCTCATGGAAGTACCTGACCCCATGTTCCATAAAGCATCTTTTAAGCATTTTATCTTCACAATCAGCTTATAATGTTTTTGTATAGATGTTATTTAGCATGCCTTATACATTCCTGACTAAAGAGGAAAAAATGATTGGAAACCTGGCACCCTAATTTTCACGAGAACCAGTAAAAAATAATCATTTTTCACGGGTTGTGTCTGTTTTTAAGCTATCTTTGGGTAATTACATTTCACAAAACCAGGCCTTGGGTAATCAGTTTTCATATAAAATAAGCGTTTTTCATGGCATCACCGCCCCGGAAGAGGGTTGGATGGCAGGCTTTGGAGCAGTAATTGACTACTATCAATTGCCGGTTCCCATACCCCAAACACTGTCATTAATAAGCACAAAAAACAGGAAATACATTACAGGTCAATGGCGTGTGTTTACGCCACGGCACCAGCCCGGGGAGACATTATACGACCAATTGGTTTTTGCGCTGAAATATGAAGGCATTAACCTGCTTTTCTTTAAGAAATTGTTTGAAAAACTAAGCCAAACCGAAATATTGACGTTGCTGCAGAATGAACCATTGGGTCAATACAGCCGTAGAATCTGGTTTTTGTATGAATGGTTGATGGATATAAAACTGCCCGTTGAAGATCTGAAAAGGGGGAATTTTGTTCCACTCATAGATGAAAAGCTTCAATTTGCTACCTCCGAAAGCATTAATTCGAGTCGCCACCGCATCAGGAACAATTTGCCGGGAACGGTTGGTTTTTGTCCTCTTATATTCAAGACGGAAAAACTTAACCGCTATATTGAATCAGATCTTTCGGCCAGGAGCAATAGCAATCTCAGCAACATACACAAAGATGTGTTGCAAAGAACATCCGCATTTCTGCTTTTAAAAGACTCAAAAGCATCGTTCAGCATTGAGGGGGAGACTCCGTCAGGTAACCGTGCAGTAAGATGGGGCAGAGCCATTGGGCAAGCGGGTTCAAACCCGCTAACCATGGAGGAGCTTTTGCGGTTACAACAGATTGTGATCGAAAACAGCCGTTTCGTTAAAATGGGCTTCAGGGAAGAAGAGGGTTTTGTTGGCCAACATGATCGCCAAACAGGCGAACCCATACCTGACCACATATCTGCCAGGCATCAGGACCTTCATCAACTGATCAATGGGTTGCTTGAAAGCGCTGATAAAATTGAAATAACTGGCTACGACGCGGTGCTGGCGGCTGCTTCCATCGCTTTTGGATTCGTGTTTATTCATCCTTTTGAAGATGGCAACGGCAGAATACACCGCTACCTGATACATCATATTCTGGCTATCCTTAAATTTAGCCAACAGGGAATCACTTTCCCGGTTTCGGCCGCCATATTGAACCGCATTGATGAATACCGGCGCGTGTTGGAAAATTATTCACATCCCTTGCTGGACTTTATTGAATGGAAAAAAACATCAAACCATAATGTAGCCGTTTTAAATAAAACTATTGATTACTACCGTTATTTTGATGCAACCCGGCAGGCTGAGTTCTTGTACGATTGTGTAAACGAAACCATTGAACGTCTGATCCCGGAAGAGGTGGCTTACCTGCAGAAATATGATGAAATGAAAAGCTACCTGGATGATGTGTTCCAGATGCCCGACAGCATGGTGGCTTTGCTCATGCGCTTCCTGGAACAGAATAACGGCGAACTCTCGAAAAGAGCCCGCGAAAAGGAATTTGCCATGCTTACCACGGAAGAAGTAAAAGACATTGAAAAGCGGTACAATGACCTGTTTTTGCGGGGCAGGTTGTGACAATTGATTAATAAAGGGTAAGGAGCGTTGCCGGGGTTTGTAATCATTGCCAAATTATGCTTAAACATAAGATTATACCGGGCTAAGCTGGTGTTTAAAACAAATATCTGAACAAAAACCTGCATATAGGCATATATTTACCTGTATTTGTTTGTGAAAAACTTTAGAGCCTGATCCAAATATCCTGGTAATAGGCCAATAAGCTACTGTCAGAAGCGACAATCCAATTATCAACATCTTAATAGGCTGAACTCCATGAAAAAACCAATACTTTACCTGTTGTTTTTGTTAAGCACCAACTTTTTGTCTGCCCAGGACAGCCTCGTATTTAGCCCGAACGTGCCAAATGTGACCAATGGATTGGTAGACTTTACTTTTGATTACAATGGCACACAAGTCACATATGGTACCGTATTGATTGACTATGGGGGGAGTGTGGGAAAGAGGTGCTTGATAAACCGCAACCTTGGTGCTGAATCAAGGCCTTTTGATCCAGCAGGGACTCAAACCAATACCAACACGGACCTTTATGGCGTCTTATTCCAATGGGGGCGTGGAGACGATGGGCACCAGGTGGCAGACTGGACAAGCTCAACAACTGGAGATGCTACACCCACTACTACGACGCTAAGTACATCAGATAATCCCAGACATGATTATTTTAGTATCAATAGCACTAATCCCAATGATTGGCGTGAAACGCAAAACAATGATCTTTGACAGGGTGAAGCCGGAGTTAATAATCCCTGCCCAAATGGCTGGCACGTGCCCACAAATCAGGAGCTCGATGCTGAACACCAGAACTGGGACACAAAACGACGCAACGGATGCCTTTAACAGTGACCTGATGTGGCCTGCCGTTGGCGCACGCTTCGCAAATAGTGGTAATCTTTCTTCTGCTAAGGCAGGCATCCACTTCGACGTTTGGAGTTCCTGTGCTGGTACTGGTAATACAGCCTTATTTCTGACTACGTTAAACAGCTCAGGTGCCAACATTTTCCAAACTGGCCGTGCAACCGGAAAAAGCGTGCGTTGCATCAGGACAGTTGAGTAGTGGCATAATGAGAGTTTTGGAAATCATCCCCAAAGTAATGTGTTAACAATTCTACGCCTTCGATAAAACAAGAGTTATATACCCAAAATCACTTGCAATATTTGTAAGTGCTTTTTGGGTTATGAATCAAACAAGATTCAATCTGGATATGTTAATCTGTAATAACAAAAATGTCTATCAATTCACGAAAGTAAAATCAAACCTAATCCAAAATGAGATTGTTTTTCTACATTCTTTCCGGGATACTACTCCTCATGTTTTTTAAAACAACCGCAGTAGCCCAGATCTCAGGCGTATCAACTCCCCCGTTTACCTTTGACACCACCCCACCAGTTCCCCTGTCGGGGATGGCGATAGGTGTTACATTGTTGCTGGTTGTTGGATTTTTAATCCGGCGCCATATGCGGTCAGGAAAAAAGGCCGGCATTTGATGATTACTTCATCTATAACGCAAAATATCAATGGTAAACACTTAAATACTGTATTATGAAACGCATTATACCCTTTTTCCTGCTTTTATGGTTAGCTGCCGGCGTTTTTGCAGAGGACGTGGGCACGCTTTCGGTCACGGTGCTGAGCAGTGAGATCGTCACTGGCTTCACCGTCATTGAATATGAATTTACCGGCCCGGCCGAAGCTTATGACATCACAGCCGAAGTTAGTTTTGATAAAGGAACTGAATTTGCCGACATCCCCATGGAAGACCTTAGCGGTGATTTATCAAATGTGAATCCCGGCGGGCCTTATACAATAACCTGGGATGGCATGGCAAGTTTCGACGACACCTATTCAGAAGAAACCGTGATTGGCCTTCACGCCCAATGCATCCTGCCTGATGCCCCCACAACCGAACCGGCTACCGGCATGTCTGCCAACAGCTTTACCGCCAACTGGACAGCAGTGCCCAGCGCGGTTACCTACACGCTGGATGTTGCGCTGGATGCTGATTTTACGGATTTTGTTCCCGGTTATGAGCAATTTGAAGTCGTTGGTACTACCAGCCACACCATGGTCGGCCTGGCATCCCATACGATTCATTATTACCGTGTGCAAGCTGTCGATGTTTGCGGAACTAGCGATTACTCAGACGTTGAGTGTGTTTTCACTGCCGACCCTTTTGTGTGCGGTGACCCGGTCATGTTCAAATACCGGTCTCAATGCATCGTTTACGGCACCATTGAACGTGGGGGTTTATGCTGGATGGATCGCAACCTGGGTGCCTCAAGGGTGGCTACTTCAAGCACTGATGCCGAAGCTTACGGCGACCTCTTCCAGTGGGGCCGGTTAGACGACGGCCATCAGGACAGGGAGAGTGACACCACTCCCGGCCCGGTCAATCAGGATGTTCCCGGGCATGGGGATTTCATCACGGTGGATAGCAGCACGGATGATTGGCGTTCGCCGCAAAACAACGATCTGTGGCAGGGAACAGAAGGCACCAACAACCCCTGCCCGCCCGGCTGGCGTGTGCCCACTGAAGCTGAACTGGACGCCGAACGCGATAGCTGGAGTCCACCCGGCAATCCGGAAGGACCTTTCGAATCCGGTCTCAAATGGACATTTGCTGGCCGCCGCCTCTACAATGGTTCGTTCATCAATATTGACGACCAGGGCTACGTGTGGAGTTCCGACGTGACGACTACCCAGGCCCGGGCCTTGACCTTCTACAGTAGCGGTATAGCCAGCACGGCAAGCTTCAGGCGTGCTGACGGTCTGACCGTCCGTTGCGTCATGACATTGGGCAATTAGGCTGTTTGATGATTGGCCTTGATCTCCAGGGGACGAAAGCCTGGCTTTTGTACCTTGTTTTTAGGTATTCCACTGGATTATGCCGGAAGATGAAGATGATGGCAGTGATTGGGTGATCTCCGAAGCGGAAATCGCCTCAATTGGGGTTCAGGGTCAATGCAGATCGCTCATATTCGGTGTTGTGTCGCGTAACCCTTTATTCTACAAGAATGTAATCCCAATTTTCCTGCTTAATCCTTTTTCAAAAATTCTAACTAAGGAAATGATTTTTGTGAAAAAACACCCCTCTCGCCATCCTACAAAATTACAACTCCCATCTTCTTTGATAATCGTGAAGGCGTGAATAAACGCATTGACTCGTCTTCTCAGCTGATCAGAACGGTATACCCGCCGCATTTACCCCATCTCTCAAATCCTCCTCCATATGAATGTAAGTGTACCGGTGAACATAAATATTACTGAAACGTTTGTTTTTTAACTCATGAACCTAGCAGG
>JAWLDT010000059.1:0-8858 GCA_041686485.1 Bacteroidales bacterium
GTTTACTGTTCACCGTTTACTTCTTCCTTCCAGCTTCCAGCTTCGAGCTTCCAGCTTTTACACCGTTCACCGTTTACTGTTCACCGTTTACCGTTCACCGTTTACTGTTCACCGTTTACTTCTTCCTTCCAGCTTCCAGCTTCGAGCTTCCAGCTTTTATACCGTTCACCGTTTACTTTTCCCGAATAACCGGGGTCTCCGACATGCGCTTTTCATATCATGCATGCGCTTTTCATATCATATTTGATGCAAAAATACGGTTTAATATATAATTAAAGCATTTCAACCTGTACTCCGACTGATTATAAGAAGCAAGAAAACCGTTAACTTTACATAATCATTTATCAATTTTTATGGAGATGACTTTTCGAACCAGAAGACCGGAGATCATGTCGCCTGTTGGCTCTTATGAGTCATTGATGGCGGCTATACAGGGTGGTGCCGATGCCGTATATTTTGGTGTCGGGAAACTCAATATGCGCAGTCGCTCGTCGAAAACATTTTCCCTGGAAGACCTGGAACAGATAACGGCGATCTGCCAGGACCATGGCGTTAAATCATACCTTACAGTCAATACCATTGTGTATGATCATGAGATGGAGGAGATGCGCCGTACGGTTGATCATGCAAGGGAAGCGGGTATTTCGGCCATTATTGCATCCGACATGGCCGTTATGCAGTATGCCCGTTCGCAGGGGGTGAGGGTTCACATCAGCACCCAGTGTAACATCACCAATCTGGAGGCGGTTCGTTTTTATTCGCAATTTGGCGATGTGATGGTTCTGGCCAGGGAGCTGACGCTGGAGCAGGTGCATTTCATATCCCAAAACATTGAAAAGGAAGGCATACGGGGACCTTCGGGGGAGCTGGTGAAGCTTGAGGTATTTGTGCATGGTGCTTTATGTATGGCTGTGAGTGGCAAGTGCTATCTGAGTCTGGACAATATGAATTATTCGGCCAACCGGGGTCAGTGTCTGCAGCTCTGCCGGCGCTCCTACCTGGTCACCGACAAGGAGGAAGGCTTTGAGCTGGAGGTAGATCATGCGTATATTATGTCGCCAAAGGATCTTTGTACTATCAGTTTTCTCGATAAGATCATGCGGGCCGGAGTGGATGTCTTTAAGATTGAAGGCCGGGGCAGGGGACCGGATTACGTCAAAACAGTAACCCAATGCTACCAGGAGGCGGTAACCGCTATTCAGGAAGGCAGTTTTTCGCAGGAAAAGATCGATGGTTGGCTGGAACGGCTCAGGGCGGTATTTAACCGTGGCTTCTGGGATGGATACTACCTTGGCCGGACCATGGGGGAGTGGTCGGAACGGTATGGGTCGCAAGCCACACGTCAGAAAAAATATATAGGTAAGGTCACCAACTTCTTTTCCCGGCTGCAGGTGGCCGAGGTGACCATGGAAACACATACGTTGGCAGAAGGTGAAACAGTGATGATCACTGGTCCAACCACCGGTGTCGTTGAATTCGTGCCTCCGGAAATCAGGGTAGATGACCAGGTTGTGTCGACGACCCGAAAAGGTGACCGTTGTTCGGTTAAAGTCCCCGAAGAGGTAAGGCGGGGTGATAAAGTTTACAAGGTGGTCATCAAAGAAGAGCTATTCTGAAAAAAGAGGCGCTTCCAATCAGAAGCGCCTCTTTAACTATAAGCATTTTCCTGTAAGCAGTAAACCGGTTTACTCCTGAATCAGTTCATAGGTGTAAATGGGGCCACTCAGGTCAAGAATGATCGTGTACTCTCCGGGTGCGTCAACGGGGATATCATTCCCAAAGCCTCCCTGCATCAGGACACCCTCTTCGGCCTCTTCATCGATACCATAGTTCAGGCCTGCCGGTGGGTCCCATTCTTCATTGGCACGGAACTTAAAAAGTCCTTCTTCCAGCTCGGTTGTTATGGTGTAACGAACTTTCCAGTTTTCTTCCCAATATTCAATATCAAGCTCCATAGGAACATCAGTGTCCCAGTCTGATACAGCGTCTCCTATAACTGCCCATTCTGTACGCAGGTTTTCATGGGTCATCTCATTCAGGTCTGCATTGAGCTTATAGACACCTGCTTCTCCTGCAACAATGTCTTCACCTTCCGGAACAAGGGTGCCGTCAGCTTCATCGTCGCCCCAGTTATCATCCCAGCTGCCCATAGCATACTTGTATTCGGTTTCGTCTTCATCGAAGTATTGATACCCTTCAAAGATGTCATTCTGTTCCAGTGAATAGACAACAGTCTGATCATTTTCCGGGTCCCAGCCCTGGTAGCTGCCGGGTACATTCAGGATATCCGGGTCTGTAACCTGTTCGTAGGTAGTAAAGGTCAGGTCTATTGGCTCAGAATAGAGCCATGTGTGTTCAGATGCCCTGGTCAGGAAAGAGATAACCCTGAATGATACGTCTTCGGTATCTTCGGGTTCAACACCCATCTGGGTTAGTAACTGGTTCATCTGGCTGACTGTCATGCTATGGGAAGTACTTGAGGTTGACTCAACATCCCGGATGTTGTCTTCGTCTTCCCACCCAAGCTCGGTAAATACTGCCTGCAGCAAGTAGCGTGTTTCGGGCAGACCTCCTTCTTTGTAGTCAGCGGCACTCCATTCAAAAGAAAACAGTTCGTTTTCTTCTTCATCTTCGGTAAGTGTGTAGGATTCGTCGCTATCGGGGTTTGTCATCACCGGCCCATCTGCGTCATCCATCTTCAGGACCGGTTCTTTATCGTCTTTCGCACAGGAATGCAGCATGCTGATTCCTAGAATGACTGCGATAATTATGGCTATTCTTTTCATAATATTGATTTTTATTTGAACATGACACCGGCTGATTGATGAGCCGGCCGGCATCACTGGATATATACCTTATTTTAATATTCCGGATTTTGCGTCAGGTTTGGATTGGCTGTAATGTCGGAATCCGGAATCGGAAAGACGTTGTATTTTTCGTCAGTAGCCAGGCCGTCACGGGCCTCGCCTTTCCATGACCAGATATAGGCGTCGCCGGCAAATTGATTAAAACGTACCAGGTCGGTCCTTCTGTGTCCTTCCCAGTAAAGCTCACGTCCGCGTTCATCAATGATGAAATCAAGGGTCAGGTCATTGCCGTTGATATTTCCGGAGCTGTCGCCGAATGCCCTTTCTCTGAGCTGATTAACATAATTCACCGCATTGGCTTCATCGCCACCGGCACCCCGGGCTACGATCTCAGCATACATAAGATAAGCATCCGCCAGACGGAAAACGGGGAAGTCGGTATCTGCAAATTCCAGGTTGGAGCCGGGATTTCCGTCTCGGTCCAGGTTGCTGAACTTCTCAACCGCGTAGCCTGTCTGGAAGTCGCTTAGATCTGTTATTTCCAGCGACTGTCCTTCGGTAAAGAACATGGCGCGTCCGTCACCCTCCTCAAAGAGGTTCACAAACTCCGGTGTGGTGCGCAAACCGCCCCATCCGTCATCGACACCATAATCACCAACACTCATATCGCCACCGATAGATGCTTTGATAAGGAAGGTGGTGCCGCCATAGGTCTGTGTTTCAATGCCATGATAGGGCACCCGCATGATAATTTCATTATCGCTGAGGTAGTTATCAGCCATGAACAGGTACTGGTATTCTTCTTCGAGCGAATAGCCGGCATTGATAATGTTATTTACATAGGTAAGGGCATCGCTGTATCTGGCTTGCCCGGTATATACTTCTGCATTCATATAGAGCTTAGCCAGGAGCATCCAGGCGGCGCCTTTGTCGACACGGCCATATTCGCTGGCAAGTGGTTCTTTCATCAGCGGGATAATTTCTGTCAACTCACTTTCAAGGTACTCAAACAGACCTTCTGGTCCGATTTGTTCCGGAAGGAATGCGCCTATTGGATCTTCTTCGGTGACAAATGGTACATTCCTGAACATGTCGAGTGCCTGCCAGTAGCTTAATGCACGCAGAAAACGTGCTTCTGCGCGGTATAGTCTGACTTCCTCACGCATATCTCCTGTGACACCACGCTCATCCAGTTTGTCTTCACTGGCTTCGCGAATAAATTCGTTGGCCAGGGAGATCTGGTAAAAGATACGGTAGTACATGGCAGAAGTGAATACATCACTGGCTGTCCAGCTCTGATAAACAAAGTCCAGGATTGTCTGGTCATCCCAGCCGACAACCGCTTCGTCGGTTGACATGGACTGGTGATAAAATTGCATACGGAGGTATTGACTAAAACCTTCGTCGATACCAGCGATATCAGCATTACCGGCAGGACCTTCCTGTCCGGTGACGGCCAATCCGGCATATAGTTTGGCCAGAACCTGGCCGTATGCTTCCGGATCATCGTAAAGGTCGGCAGCAGTGGTTTCCGTATCATCCAAAGGTCTGGTATCCAGATCATCCATGCAGGAAGCCAACACGAAAATAAATGCTGCTGATAGGATGCTTACATATTTGATTCGTTTCATAATGGTCTATATTATGGGTTAATTAAATTTGAAGATTGACTTTGAGTACAAATACCCGTGGACGGGGATAGATATTGCTGTCTATACCGTTTTGAATTTCCGGGTCAAGTCCGTCGTAATTGGTTATCATGAATGGATTCTGTACGGTACCTGATACCCTCAGGTCAGCTCCTGTAGCCATCACGTCAAAGAAGTTATAACCCAGGGTGATGTGATCTATTTTGAAGAATGTGCCATCCTGGATATAAAAGTCTGACAGGTAACGTGCCTGGTTGAATCCGATGTCTGGCGCGTTGGCCGTAACATTGCTCAGATAAGGCCCTTCCGGACGGTACAGGCGGCTGAGTTCGCCATTCATAGAGCTTACGTTGTTGTAAACGTAGTTGTCGAAGTTGGCACGTCCGGCAAATGAGAATGTCCAGTTTCTATACTCTATATTCGAGTTGATACCCAGGTAATAAGAGGGCATCGGACTATTATGGTGACGAAGGTCAGCGGCAGTAATCTCACCGTCACCGTTCTGATCAACGTATAGTCCTTCTATCGGGTTGCCATCCTCATCGTATACCTGTTCATATATATAAAAAGCAGATGGAGTTTGTCCGACGCTGTGCATCTGTACAGTATTTCCTACCCCGCCTTGTATACCGCCGGTCTCTACTCCTATATAGGTCGGATCATCGACAACGGTAAGTTTGGTGATCTCACGCTCATTGTAGGTGAAGTTAAAGCCCAGCTCCCAATTAAGTTCATCCCGGACAATGGGACGGGTAAAGATGCTGAACTCTAACCCTCTGTTTTCCATACTTCCAATGTTTGTCAGAATAAAGTTGGTGAGGTTCGTACCGGCGGGTATCGGAATAAAGTTGATCAGGTCTTCTGTTTCACGGAAGTAAATGTCCAGTGTACCATAATACCTGTCTTCAAAAAGGCCATAATCGATACCGGCATTGTAGGTGGTTGTTTCTTCCCATTTGATATTAATGTCGTATCCTTCGGGCCGGTAGGTAGTCATAAAGTTGTTCAGTCCGAACTGATAGTTTGCGCCTTCGCGGCTGCGGGTATAACGGGCCAGGTAGGGATAGAGGTCATCGGTAATATTCTGCTGACCGGTAACCCCGTAACTGAGCCTTAACTTCAACTCGTTAAAGAAATCAAACCGGTCCATGAATGACTCCTGGTCAATCCGCCACGCAAAAGCGGCTGAGGGGAACAGGCCCGAACGTGTTTCTGGTGAGAAACGCGATGTATGGTCATTCCTCAGGGTGGCTGTAAAGGAGTAACGATCCATCAGGTGATAGTTCATACGCCCAAAGAACGAGATCAGGTAATGTTCATTTTCATACTCCAGGTCTTCAAACACCCTGAATTCTGTACCTGCCATGTTGCCTTCAATGTTGGTGGCATACGAGGAGCCTTCCTGCCAGAAATGCTGCCAGGAATAACCTGCCATGACGTCGAGGCGGCTGTCAATACCGGAAAGCTCGGTGACATAGTTCAGGTAAAAATCAAACAGGCTGTTTGTTCTTGTCTGATCGTATTCGGCGTCATAACCACCTGACACATAAGACCAGGCAGCATAATCCGGTGTGAAGTCAGTGCCGTCAGAGGAATAGTGGTCATAAGCTACGTTGATATTGGCTGTGAGGTCAGGGAGCCAGTGGAGGTCGTAGTTAATCTCGGCGTTACTGATCAGCCTGTTTACCGTTGACTCATTATTGGTCAGATCCAAAAGCGCAACCGGATTGTCGGTAGCAACACCTTTGGGAACGTTATCTTCTTCCCAGGTATAGTAGCCTCCGAATATGCTGTTTTCATCCATCACCGGTTTGGTGGGATCAAACATAACGGCAGCGCCGATAGCGTCTTCGTTGGCAAACTGGTTTTCGATATTCGAACCACGTAAGTTGATGTTCATCGTGAGGTGGTCGTCGAGCAGTGTCGGGTTTAGATTGACGGCCATGGAAGCCCTGTCCATCTGGTCTCTTTTCAGTACACCCTCTTCTGATTTATAACTTAACGATACGCGGTATGGGATATCTCTGTACCCGCCGGAAGCGCTCACGGAGTGTTCGTGCGCAATGGCATCCCGGAAAATTTGCTCCTGCCAGTCGGTGCTATGATCACCAAGCATCTCCATAACATCGTCACGATGGCCGTATCGTTCTTCGATGATGCTGCGATGCTCGTCGGCATTCAGCACGTCTACCGTCCTGATATTGGAAGAAAGACTAAAATTTCCTGAATATTGAATCTGCATGGGTTGCTCCATATCGCCACTTTTTGTGGTGATCATGATCACCCCGTTGGACGCCCTGGAACCGTAAATGGCTGTAGCCGATGCATCTTTCAGCACGGTGAACGACTCAATGTCGTTAGGGTTGATGCTTGACAACGGGTTTCTCAGGCCCGGAACACCTTCACCTTCAATAGGCACACCATCGATCACGATCAGTGGGTCGTTGTCGGCAGACAGGGACGAACCACCCCTGATACGTATGGTTTCGCCACTTCCTGGTGCTCCGCCGGCTGAGGTAATTTGTACACCCGACATCTTACCGCGAAGCAACTCCCCGGGTGTGGTTATGTTACCCAGGTTGAAGTCCCTGTCATCCACGACGGAAACGGAACCTGTTGCATCTTCACGTGACTGGACTCCGTAACCGATGATCACGAATTCGTCAAGAAGCTCCACATCAGCTGCCAGTGGGAAGTTTAATGTGACTGTTTCACCGGCTTCTACCGCAACGCTTTGAAGCATTGGATCATAACCGATAAAACTGGCTTCAAGAGATACATCTCCTGCCGGAACGCGAAGGGTGTATTCACCATCCCTGTTGGTCACGGTCCCCGTACTGGTTCCTTCGATCACAATGTTTGCACCGGGAAGCGTCTCGCCGGTCTCCCGGTCAGTGACTACCCCGGTCACTGTTCCTTCTTGCCCGATTGCTGTAGCTGCAGTGATCAACAGCATCAGCAATGGCAACATTTGTTTGAATAATTTTCTCATATTGTCTCTGAATTAAGAGTTATACTTAATAAATAATTGTATTGTTATTGTGTTATTAAGACAAAATTAATAAAAAAACAGGAACTATTTCGGCTTTTAACGTTGAAAACCAGCTTTTTTCGGTTTCAGGAATGCAATCGTTACCGCAATCGTTTGCATGCAATTTTTAATCTGAATTATTCATAAAACATGCTGCTGAATTACACTACTTTCCCGAATGGTCGGGACAGGTGTGTTAATTAATACTTCAACTTTGAGTGACTTTCACTAAGTATTACGCAAAGTTTTACTAAGTTTATGAATTAATCAGGTTAGTAATATAACATTTTTATCCGATCTTTGTTTTTCCGAACTTTGAATATAAACATATTTTGTATATAATCCGATGACAAAACATACGCCGGTATCCATTCACGATATTGCAAAAGCATTGGATGTGTCAGCCTCAACCGTCTCTCGCGCTTTGAAGAACCATCCTGATATTAAGAAAGAGACTTGTAAAAAGATTCAGGAATACGCTGCAAAGGTGCATTACCGTCCGAATGTTATGGCACTGGGCCTGAAAAGTCAGGTATCCATGACAATAGGGGTGATTATTCCTGAGATTGTTCACCATTTCTTTTCCTCCGTTATCAGTGGTATTGAAGACCTGGCATACGGTATGGGATACCGGGTGATGATCTGCCAGTCAAATGAAGACTATCTAAGGGAAGTCATCAACCTGCAGGCATTGTCAGACCACCGTGTTGACGGTCTGCTGGTATCAGTCGGTAAAAGTACGTTGGATCACAGCCACTTCCAGCGTATGATGGATAATGGGTTGCCCATTGTTTTTTTTGACAGGGTTTCTGAGGAGATTCAATCTGACCGGGTCACTACCAATGATTTTGCGGGTGCCCGTATGTTGGTGACACATTTAGTTAAACGCGGGTGCAAACAAATACTGCATCTTGCCGGCCCACGGCATCTGAATGTCGCCGGTCAGCGCTACCTGGGATATAACCAGGCCCTTCATGATCACGATATTCCTTATCGTGATGAATTGGTGCTGCGATGTGATACACCTGACAAGGTTGCGCTGAATAAGAATAAGCTTTTATCCATGGCCGACAGCATTGATGGCATATTTGCCGTTAACGATTTTACCGCTATTGCCGCCATGCAACTCTTGCAGGAGCATGGATATGATATTCCGGACCGTATTGCCGTAGCCGGGTTTGGGGATGACCCTGTTGCTAAATTGGTGCGGCCTGCCCTCACTACCGTGGAGCAGCGTGGTTATGATATGGGCCGGGAAGCTGCACGAATGCTCGTCACCAGACTTACCGGCGAAAGCAATGAACCGGCACAGTCAAAGGTCCTGCCAGCCTTTCTCAAAATCAGGGACTCCGCATGATGACCGGTAAACGG
>JAWLDT010000059.1:8958-16355 GCA_041686485.1 Bacteroidales bacterium
TAGAAGGTAGAAGGGAGAGGTTAGATAGAGAAGTCTCAGAGGCTTGACCTGTCTTTATACCAGTACGTTTCCTTCCATGTCCTCCGGGATATCCACTCCCATGATATGCAGAAGGGTAGGAGCAAGGTCAGCAAGCCGGCCCGGTTTGATCTCCTTGTAATCTTTATCCAGAAGCCAGCAAGGTACCGGATTGGTCGTGTGGGCGGTGTTGGGGGAGCCGTCATCGTTGATTCCAAAATCCGCATTCCCATGGTCGGCCGTGATCAGCATGCTGTAATTGTTGGTCAGGCCGGCTTCCACCACTTCCTGCAAGCAACTGTCTACCGTTTCCAGCGCCTCACGAATGGCCTCATAAACGCCGGTATGGCCCACCATATCAGCATTGGCAAAGTTCAGACAAATAAAATCGTGCTGCCTCTTGTCAATTTCTTTAATAACCGCATCTTTCACCTCGGGCGCACTCATTCCGGGCTGCAGGTCATAGGTGGCTACTTTGGGTGAGGGGATCATAACCCGCTCTTCCTTGTCAAACACCGTTTCACGTCCGCCGCTGAAGAAAAAGGTTACATGGGGGTACTTCTCCGTTTCCGCGATTCGCAACTGACTTTTACCTGCTTTTGCCAGTACCTCGCCAATGGTATTCTTCAGGTCTTCCTTTTCAAAGGCCACTTTAATACCTTCAAAGGTCTTGTCGTACTCGGTCATGGTCACATAATGCAGGGGCAAAGTCTTCATGCCATGTTCTGGCATATCTTTCTGAGTCAGGACGGTGGTGATTTCACGTAAACGGTCGGTGCGAAAGTTAAAACATATCACTACGTCGCCTTCCTCCAGGGTCGCCAGCGGTTCTCCCTGGTCCCCGGTAATCACTTTTGGCTTGATAAATTCATCGGTCACCTCTTCATCATACGATGCCTGAATAGCCTCTTCGGCTGTTTTATGTTTGTCGCCCTTGCCATCCAGAAGCATGTCATAGGCAAGTTTGATCCTTTCCCACCGCTTGTCACGGTCCATGGCGTAATACCTGCCGCATACGGTGGCTATGGTGCCTGCACTGTTTTTCATGTGATTCTCCAACTGGCGGATGTATCCCTTACCGCTGTAAGGGTCTGTATCCCTTCCGTCGGTAAAGGCATGGACATACATTTCCCCGAACGCTTCTGAGCTGGCCATGTCACAGAGTCCAAAGAGGTGGTCCATGGCGGAATGCACCCCGCCTTCGGAAACCAGTCCGAACAGGTGTACTTTCTTCCCCTTTTCTTTGGCATAGCCGAAGGCCTCTTTCAACACCTCATTCTCTTTAAAGCTGCCATCTTTCACCGCCTGGCTTATCTTTACCAGGTCCTGATAAACGATCCGGCCGGCACCCATATTCAGGTGTCCTACCTCTGAATTACCCATCTGGCCGTCAGGCAACCCCACATCTTCTCCCGATGTCTTTATCAGGGTATGTGGTGCCATATTATACAATGATTTCGTAAAAGGCACATTGGCCTGGTGAATAATATCTGATTGATCTTCATTTCCTTTTCCCCATCCATCCAGGATGATCAACATTGTTTTCTTATCTTGCATATCTAAATTTTATAATGAAAATTCTTATTTCTACATAATTGCCTGGTATCATTTTCTTTTTGCTTCCGCAACCGGCTTTTTGTATTACCGGCTTTATCATTACTAACCTGAACTACGGATCGCCTCCACGGGGTCAAGCCTTGAAGCACTCCAGGCAGGTACGAATCCGGAAACAAGACCTATTATAGCAGAAACGTTTAACCCCAGCAAAATGTTGGAAAGGCTCAGCATAAAATCAATATCAAATGTGCTGGAAACAATGGCCGTACCGGTAAATACCAGCAGGAGACCTACACTGCCACCCATGATGCTCAAAAGAATCGCTTCAAACAAAAACTGCCAGAGGATGAAATAGTTCTTAGCGCCGAGGGCCTTTTGGATGCCAATAATGCTTGTGCGTTCTTTGACGGACACAAACATGATGTTGGCAATGCCGAAACCGCCTACCAGAATCGAAAAACCGCCGATGATCCAGCCTGCCATACCCACGATGGCAAAAAGGCTGTCAAAGCCCTCCGATAAAAGGCTTGTCTCATTCAGGGCAAAATTGTTGTCGGCTACGGGGGGGAGGCGGCGTATGGAGCGCAAGACACCCGTCAGCTCATCAATCATCTCCGCGTTGGATATACCCGGATGTGCTTTTGCCATGATGAACGGGTTATGGCGTTCACTGTCTACATTTACGAAGCGGTTCATGTACTGTATGGGTAAAACGATGGCGTCATCGTGGCTGTCGCCAAAACCACCCAACCCTTCCTCTTCGAAAATGCCAATAACCGTTGTTTTATGGTCAAAAACCCTTACTGTCCTGCCTACGGGTTCAATACCCGTAAACAGATTATTCGCCAGTTCTTTACCCAGCACCGCCACATTCCTTCCTGATGTCAGCTCGAGTTGTGAAAAGTAGCGTCCGTCGTCCAGACTGAAATTGCGCACCTGATCATAACCATCAGATACCCCTATGGCCGTAACGTTGTCGACATGATCGCTTTGATAATCTACCCGCCGGCTGGCGGAAGCTACAAACGCATAAGTGTCAACCGTGGATGTTCGTCTGCGGAGCTCATCCAGTTCATTCTTTTCCGGAACCGGCCTGCCGGCGTAATCCCACCACCTATAATCTGTGTTGAACTCCCATGGCCATTTTTGTATGTACACCACGTTGTCGCCAAGCGCCGTTATACTGCTACGGATCTGTCGCTCCAGGGAGTCGACTACGGAAAATACAGCAATGATGGAGAAGATACCAATGGTAATACCCAGGAGGGTCAAAATGGTACGCAGCTTGTTGGCTACCACAGAATTGATAGCAAAGAGCGTGCCTTCTCGTATCAGTTTAATAATCAATATCATGGCGATTTTTTCAGGGTTTTGGCCGTTACAAGCTTATGCGTCTTATCCGGTTCAGGTGATTGACATAAGTGCAAATTTACAAGTTCCGCTCAAATTCCGGCCTGTTTTGTCCATTAGTTTTGTTTCTTTCTGATTTTAAGGCATTCGGACAAATCATCGTATATATGATTTTGAGCCCGATATTTTTATTATTTTTGATGCCCGATCTTAAAAGACCAAATTATGAACAATTCCTTCCGGGGATACAAGTTTGTGGGGCTAATCCTGAGCGGTTGCCTGATGATGCTTGTATTGAATAGCTGTTTTGTCTTCCGTGATAGCGGATGCGATTGTCCGGCTTATCACTCAAAACCCTCCGGCCTGACAACTGTTGACATGGTTGATCAGTCTGTTTTCCTCCCGGCATCAATCAATACGCCTATACATACGACTTCATTCCAGGGACTTCCACAAACTTTTCATTCGCATGCGGCAATCCGTCAATGACATACTGGCTAAACATTTCCCTGTGGAAGCGGTAGAACATATCAACCGCCTTTTGCATGCCTATCCTGTACGCATGAAGATTTCCCGTGAACGCACAACCAAGCTGGGAGACTTTAAGCCCGGCATAAACGGAGCCGCGCACCGGATATCTGTCAATGGCAGTTTAAATATATACGAATGTCTGCTTGTATTCCTGCATGAAGCAGCCCATATGATGGTTTTTGAAGAGAATGGCCGTAAATGCAGACCGCACGGAAAAGAGTGGAAAACCCATTATGGCGACCTTATCAGGTCATTTCTTCAGTCGGGTTGCTTTCATCCTTCCATTCATAATATGGTATATGCCTATTCCTTCCATGTAAGGGCCTCTGGTATTGCCAGCCTGGAATTGACAAAGGCTATCAGGGTTTTTGACAGGCATCCGGGCGACAGCCATTGGGTTTTGCTGGAAGAGGTTGCTCCCAATGGCCTTTTTAGAACCCGCAACGGACGTCTCTTTCAAAAAAGTGAGAAAAGAAGAACACGTTATAGGTGCCTCTCCTTTGAGAACAAACAACCCTACCTGATACATTGCATGGCCAGGGTCAGGCCGGCTGATAATCATGAATCTAATGCGCTGTAGCACTTCATTTATCAATCCGAAAAAAACAGATATGAACAGTAACAATTATGTAGTTATTATGGCAGGCGGCGTTGGTGAACGCTTCTGGCCCCTCAGTCGTGAGTCACGTCCCAAGCAGTTTATCGATATCCTTGGTACAGGCAAAACCCTGCTTCAGCAGACCTACGAGCGTTTTCTTCCTGTCTGTGACAAGGATAATATCTTTATCGTCACCAATAAGAAATACCGCTCACTCGTTCGCGAGCAGCTCCCGGAGCTTGGCCATGACCGGCTTATTTGTGAACCGGCCCGGAAAAATACCGCTCCGTGTATTGCCTATGCCGCCTACAAGATTCATGATATAAATCCCCAGGCCAATATGGTCGTCGCCCCTTCCGACCACATCATCCTGAAAGAAGCTATTTTTACCGATATCATACGATCGGCCCTGCAGGCAGCTGTACACGATACACGCCTTTTTACCCTTGGCATAAAGCCGAACAGGCCCGATACCGGGTATGGCTATATCCAGTTTAAAGATGATTCCTATTACCCGGATGATGACCGTCTGAAAAAAGTGAAGACATTTACAGAAAAACCGGATGAGGAGCTGGCACAGTCATTTCTTGACAGCGGCGATTTCCTTTGGAACAGCGGTATCTTTATCTGGTCGGTCGAATCCATTATGAGTGCCTTTGACAAATATCAGCCTGAGATTTCATACGTGTTTCGCGAAGCTTTGGGAAAATACAATACGGCAGAAGAGCAAGCCTACATGGATGTTGCTTATACGTCTTGCAAAAGCACCTCCATCGATTATGCCATCATGGAAAAAGCCGACAATGTATATGTATTTGTGTCTGACTTTGGCTGGTCGGACCTTGGTACCTGGGGATCGCTGTTTGATGCCCGCGACAAGGATGAAGACAATAATGCCGTGATCGGTGAACGTGTCATGCTTTATGACAGCCGGGACTGCATTATCAATATTCCGGATGATAAGCTGGTAGTGATCCAGGGACTGGATGACTACATCGTATCAGAAGCCGATAATGCCTTGTTGATATGTAAAAAGACCCAGGAGCAACAAATCAGGAAGTTTGTTAATGATATCAGACTTCAGAAAGGAGATGCGTTTATTTAAATATGAAATTACTACCCAATTATTTATTTTTTATTATTTAAAAATGTCAATCATGATAAAGAAATGTTTGATTAGTCTATTGGTGATGCTATTCACCGTAACGTTTACACTGAAGGCCGACGAAGGCATGTGGCTACCTTTTGAGATTGATGAAGCCCTTTACGAAGAAATGCAACGGATGGGCCTCAATCTGACACCTGAAGAGATATTCAGTTTTACCGACCCGAGCATTAAAGATGCCGTAGTCAGTTTTGGCGGCTTCTGTACAGGAGAGATCATTTCTGATCAGGGGCTTGTGCTTACCAATCACCATTGTGGTAAAGGGCGTATCCAGTCGCACAGCTCCGTCGATAACGATCTGCTGTCGGATGGATTCTGGGCAGAAACCAAAGAAGATGAACTGCCCAATGAAGGGTTGTTTGTTCGCTTCCTTGTCAATGTAGAAGATGTAACCGAAGCGATCAATGCTGAACTTACCGACGATATGACGGAAGAGGAACGGGAGGAAGCGATCCGGTCCAAAAGCAATGAACTGAAGGATGCGGCCACCGAGGACAACCATTACACGGCTAATGTGCGTTCTATGTTTGCCGGCAATTACTTTTATCTGTTTACGTACGAAACGTACAATGACGTGCGGCTGGTCGGTGCACCCCCTACCTCCATCGGTGCCTATGGCGGGGATACCGATAACTGGGAATGGCCGCGTCATACCGGGGATTTTACCCTTTTCCGGGTATATTCGGCACCCGACGGCTCACCGGCCGAATATGATGAAGAAAATATCCCGCTGCAACCCCGTCACCACTTTCCGGTTTCTGCTAAAGGGGTAGATGAAAATGACTTTGCCATGGTGATGGGCTATTCCGGTAATACCGAGCGCTACCTGACATCCTATGGCATCGATTACAGGCTGGAGAACATGTACCCCGTTCGTATCGATATCCGCCGGCAGAAGCTCGATATCATTGAAGCGGCCATGGCCCGAAGTGATGAGATCAGGATCCAGTATGCCTCCAAACATTCTGGTATCTCCAACTACTGGAAAAACTTCATTGGCATGAGCGAGTCGCTGCAGCGACTGAATGTGGCAGACTCCAAACGGGAGCTTGAGCAATCTTTCCATGAGTGGGCCACCGCAGAACCGGAACGCCGCGACACCTACGGAGAAGTTATCAGTGATTTTCAGGAGGTGTATGAAGGCCTGCGGGATTTTCATTCGCACAACTACGTGTTTGTCGAATCAATGGCAACAGGGCCTGAAGCATTGCGGCTGGCAAATGCCTTTGACACCTTGCATAGCCTGCTCCAGGAAGAAGGCGACCCGGAAGAAATCACCGCAGAAACCGAACGCCTCGAAGATATGGCAGAACGACTCTTTGGGAATTATAACCAGGGTGTGGATAAACAACTATGGGCAGCCATGTTTGAAACCTACCATGATTATGTCCCGGAGGCAGATCTGCCCGGTATTTTCGGAACCATAGCGACGGAGTATGATAACGATTTCGAAGCCTATGCCGATGATGTATATGAGAAAAGCATTTTTGTTGATCAGGATCGCCTGATGGCCTTTTTGGAAAATCCGACTGAAGATGATCTCGACATTGATCCTGTCTATGAAGCTGCGACATCGGTATACGACACATACAGTGATGTCAGAGAAGATATGGGGGAATACAGTACCCGTCTGCAGCGGACAGAGCGTCTTTTCCTGAGGGGACTGCTGGAGATGCAGCCGGATGAACTGTTCTATCCCGACGCCAACAGCACCATGCGTTTCACCTATGGCAGTGTTAACGGTTACCAGCCAATGGATGCTGTTTATTACGATTACTATACCACCCTGGAGGGCGTTATGGAAAAAGAAGACCCGGATGATCATGAATTTGTGGTTCCTCAAAAGCTTAAAACCCTGTATGAGGATGAGCAATTTGGTGGTTATGAACATGAGGAGGATTACATGGTGGTCAACTTCATCACCAACAACGATATCACCGGGGGCAATTCCGGCAGTCCGGTGATCAACGCCGACGGCCACCTCATAGGTGTCGCTTTTGATGCCAACTGGGAAGGAATGAGCGGCGATATCCTGTTTGAACATGAGTTGCAAAAGGCCATCAACGTGGATGCCCGCTACATGCTGTTTGTCATTGAACAGTTTGCCGGAGCCGGCCATTTGATTGAGGAGATGACGATTGTACGGTGAACGGTGAACAGTGAACAGTAAACAGTGAA
>JAWLDT010000060.1:0-16334 GCA_041686485.1 Bacteroidales bacterium
CAATATTCATAATACCTGTGTGACATTCGGTAAAGAGGGTGATTTTATCAATTATGTGAAAGGTGCCAACATAGGTGGATTTGTGAAGGTCGCCGACGCTATGATCGCCCAGGGAGCTGTGTAATGCACAGTATCTTTTTCGGCCGACTCATGGTTACATCCTGCAACATATTGTGATGTTATGTGCTTTGTTTGGTGAATGCCTCTGCAATGATTGTGGAGGCATTCCCTTTTCCGTAAAGGCTTTGCGTGAAAGCCGGCGGATGTGCTTCAAAATGGTTGAATGCTGACAGGATCCGCTCCAGGCTGTTGCCGGCCAGCTTGTTGTAGCCGGCATCCACGAGCTCTGTCCATTCAGTTTCTTCCCTTAGGGTAATACAGGGTTTTTGAAAGAAGCAGGCTTCTTTTTGCAGGCCTCCGCTGTCGGTGAGTACCATCCGGCAATGCCGTAGCAGGTACATCATTTCCAGATAACCTACCGGATCGGTTGTCAGGATATAGCTGGAAAGGGCAGGCAGGTCAGCCTGTTGGATAAGCTTCTGCAGCCTCGGATGCAGTGGAAGAACTACCGGAATCTGTTCGGCGAGCGCGTTAAAAGCATGGATGATGGCTGAAAGACGCCGGCGATCATTGGTGTTTTCTTCCCGGTGAACGGTAGCCAGGATATAGTCCGAAGGAAGCGTCAGACCATCCGGCGGGGTTGCCTGTTCCTTAAAGTAAAGCGCCGCATCATACATCACATCACCGGTGTTCAGTATCTGGCAGGAAAAGTTCTCAAAACCTTCTTTTAACAGGTTCTCTCTCGCTCTTGTGGTGGGACAAAATAACAGGCTACTGATTCGGTCGGTCAGGATTCGGTTGATCTCTTCAGGCATCCGGTTATTATAGGAGCGCAATCCCGCTTCCACATGGGCAACTGGTATATGCATCTTGCTGGCTGCCAGTGCTCCGGCAAGCGTCGAGTTGGTATCTCCGTATACCATTACCCAGTCCGGTTGTTCAGCCTGTAAAACATGTTCAATCTTTTCTGTCATCCTCCCGGTCATGGCTCCATGTGGCAGACTGTGAATATCAAGGGAGTAGGCTGGCCGCGGGATCTTCATCTGATCAAAAAAGACCTGGCTCATATTCCGGTCGAAATGCTGGCCGGTATGGATGATGGTTTCAGATAGCCCATCGGCATTCTCTATGGCTTTGCTCACCGGTGCCGCTTTTATAAACTGCGGACGGGCACCAATAACTGTCAGAATTCGTTTCATATGCGTCAAAGATACATGATTTTATGACCGGGCATTCCATACACATATACTTTTTTGCCTACTTTTGCCCAAAACGGTTGTCATGCGTATCTATCTGATCGGTTTTATGGGTTCCGGGAAAAGTTCGCTGGGCGCACGAATGGCCAGAAAGCTGAATTATACCTTTTTGGACCTTGATGCGGAGGTCGAAAACACTTCCGGCTTAACCATTCCGGAACTATTCGATCAGAAAGGCGAAGCGTACTTTCGGGAATTAGAACGTGATGCGCTTCATAAGACACTCCGGCATAGCCACGTTGTAGTGGCTACAGGCGGTGGCACACCTTGCTATTTCAACAATATGGTTTTTATGAAAACCGCCGGAAAGACAGTGTATCTGAAGATGAACCCGCTCAGCCTCCTTGACCGCCTGGTAAATGCCCGTCGCCGAAGGCCGTTGCTTCAAGACTTTGATCAGGATACATTGCTGGATTATATCCGGAACAAGCTGGCGGAACGTGAAGCCAGTTATCTCCAGGCAGATTGCATCATTAAAGGGGAATCGGTCAAACCCGGTCAGGTTATTATTTTGGTGTTCGGTGAGTGATCCGGATGGCTGTTTCTTAGTTCAAAATAGGATCGGAGGGAAAATTAGCCCAGATGGCATAATCATTCCCCATCTCTTTTAACATGTTGCTCCACAGCTTCTCAGGCTGGCGCTGCATAACGGTTTCGAGGTTACATTGGGTGACTACCCAGGACTTTTCCTCCATCTCCTTTTCCAGCTGGCCGGGTTCCCATCCGGAGTAGCCAATGAAAAAACGTACCTCTTCAGGGGATACGAGGTTCAGACTGATCAGCTCCATAACCTTTTCAATCTCACCACCCCAGTATAAACCGGGAATGATCTCCACGCTTCCGGGAATCTTGTCACCAAGCGTGTGCACGTAAAATAACCGTTCGGGATGGACCGGCCCCCCAAGGAATAACGGAAATTCATTATCAGGAAATTCTTTCACCACCTGATTCAGCTTGAGGTGGATGGGCTTGTTCAGGATCAGTCCGATGGTACCTTCTTCCGCATGATGTTCAACAAGTAAAACCACACTGCGACCGAAATAAAAATCGCGCAGGGAGGGTTCACTAACCAGCAACATTCCGCTCGTTGGCTTGTCTTTATGATATCCCATAATTTGCTTCAAATAATTGATGACCGGAATGACAACCGGTCTGAGGATTTTGTTAATTTTGATATGATTTATTAATGTAACAACAAAAATACTGCCAATGTTCACATTATAATGCCTGATCGCCTCCATACATATCATCAACTGCGAACTTCTTATCCCCATTTTTTTTATGAGGGATATACCCGTGAAATATCCGGTCATGTCTTGTCGGTGACCTTTCATTTTTCTGCTGGTGACCATTACCGGTTTAAGCACCGTCTGCATATTGATCCGGGCCCTTCTGCTAATGCTGAGGTGTTATCGCCATCAGCTGAATCGTTGCTCTTTCACCTGGGGATGGTGGAAATGATCAGTTATTGGAAAGCATTTTGCTCACCCATGATTGATATTCCGTATTTTCATCTGTCAGATGACCAACAGCAGTGGTGGAAAAAGTTGTTTCGTTATGGATTGGGAGAATTTTTCCATACCAATGGCATTCCTTTACCTGGTCCGGAAATGCTGACGTTCAGGTTTCAGGAAGAGGCTGCTCCCTTGCCGGGAAAAGGCCGGACTGACCTTATAAAACAGCGAATGATACTGCCTGTCGGTGGCGGAAAGGATTCGGCTGTCAGCCTGGAAATACTCCGGGAGGCAGGCCGGGACATTATTCCCTTTGTGGTGAACAGGCGGGGCGCAACCGATGAGGTACTGAAAGCCGCCGGCCATGACCCTGATGCAGCTGTTAACATTCAACGTACCATTGATCCGCTGCTTCTCGAACTGAATGAAGCGGGTTTCTTAAACGGCCATACCCCTTTCTCTGCCATGTTGGCATTCGCTTCTGCTTTTATAGCGGAATTGACGGGGGTGCAAGATATCGCTTTGTCGAATGAGTCCAGTGCCAGTGAACCATCCATTCCCGGCACGGAGATCAACCATCAGTATAGCAAGTCCATTCAGTTTGAAAAGGACTTCCGCCGGTATATGACTGATTTTCTGAGTGATAAGATCAATTACTTCAGTCTGCTCCGCCCGCTGAATGAATTACAGATCAGTGCGATATTCTCAAAACTGGAGATATACCATCAGGTATTTAAAAGCTGTAATGCAGGCAGTAAAACCGATATTTGGTGTGGCGCATGTCCAAAGTGTTTGTTTACCTATATCATGTTGTCACCTTTTTTATCATCCGAAAGGCTATTCCTGATTTTTGGGAAAAACCTGTTTGCTGATCCCAATCTGAAAGCTACCCTGAATGCCCTCACGGGTGCAGACAGTGTCAAGCCATTCGAATGTGTCGGCACCATTGATGAGGTCAATGTGGCACTTTCACGAACGATTGATCAAATGCTGCAGCATCAACAAGAACTGCCTGTCCTTTTGGCCTATTATAAACGTTTGGATCTGTATCAGACCTATCGTCATCGATCACTTCAGGACCTGTTGCAGCATGTTGATGCTGACCATTGCCTGGAGCCATCATTTGAAAAGCATTTGAGAAATTTTATGGACAGGATCAGCATTACGGATAATCCGGCCTGATGGTCCTATATAAGTAGAGAACATGTTATCAGCATTGTTTCGGGAATATCTGGAAGGGAAAAAGGTTGTCATCCTGGGATTTGGCAGGGAAGGACAGTCCACTTATCGCCATATACGCAAGTGGCTGCCCGATATGCCTTTGATCATTTGTGATAAAAACCCCGCGGTTGAAAAACCTTCATTGCCGGGTGATGATCCTGCGCTGGTCAGGTGGTGGCTGGGGTCAGATTACCTTTGGGGACTCATAGATGCCGGGGTAATCATTAAAACTCCCGGGATCCCTTTTTATCAGATGCTGGATTATGTACCGAAGGAGGCGGTGGTCACATCCCAGACAGAATTGTTTTTGAGATTTTTCAAACATCAGGTCATCGGTATCACAGGGACCAAAGGGAAAAGTACCACCGCCAGTTTACTGAAGCACATTTTTGATGTCGCCGGAATTCATGCCTTGCTGGCCGGAAACATTGGTGCCCCCTGTTTTGATTTCATCGAAAAGATGGAACGTGATACTATCATGGTGTTCGAGATGAGCAGTCATCAGCTTGAAGAGATCAGCTATTCACCTCATATTGCCGTGCTGCTCAACATTTTTGAAGAGCATCTGGATCATTACGATTCGTTTAGTGATTACCAGCAGGCCAAAATAAACATTGTCCGCTGGCAGGAGCCTGGCGATTACTGTATATACAATGCTGACAATGCCATCGTCAGCAATCTTGTGGGGGAGTTAAACCTGCCGTCTGATAAGGTGTCTCTGGGTATATTGGATGCCGGAGCTACCGGCATATACTGTGATGGCGAGGATATGGTGTATGTTGACGGCCGTAGTGAAAAGTTGTTGTCCGGACTTTGTACGAAGCGTTTGTTACCGGGAGATCACAATCTCATAAATATTTCTGCGGCGGCAGGGGCAGCTATTATTTCCGGCGTTTCCGACAATGCTGTTCAGGAAGCGGTGGCGTCTTTCAGGGGCTTGCCACACAGGCTTGAATATATAGGTACATTCCGGGGGGTGCATTATTACAATGATTCCATATCCACCATACCTGAAGCAGCCATGGAAGCGGTCAAATCCTTTCCATCGACCACCACGCTTATTGTGGGCGGCAAGGACAGGGGTGTTGACTACACAGCTCTGATGGCTTTCCTGGCCGGCTCGTCTTTGCAGACATTGATATTGATTGGTGGTGCAGGCCGGCGAATGCTGGAAATGAGACATGATTTTCCGGCTTTAAAAGATAAGAAGCTCCATTGGACTGACTCTTTTGATGGTGCTGTTGCAAAAGCCGTCAGGGAGACACCGGCCGGCGGTATATGCCTGCTGTCACCGGCTGCAGCCAGTTATGACATGTTCTCAAACTTCGAGGAGCGGGGACAGCGGTTCAGGGAAATGGTGCAGAAATATGCCACTAAATCCTAGTGTCATATTACCCATAAAAATAGTTGACCAGCCATTCCTGGTTGATGATGGATTGCTTTAACCATTGCAACAGGTTGTTCAACCGGAAGTTCTTCCAGCAGGTCATTGTCCTTATGCGGGGTGGTGGCAATATGTTTTACGCTGTGATGCAGGTGGACAGGAAAGTCAAAAGTTCGGGTTTCATCTCATGTTGCATATGCAGCCCATTCCTTATTGGTTGCTATGAATCATCATGCCGGCCATTCTGAATAATATCCGGGATGAAATGATGCCATCGAGGGTGGAAGGTCCGGTTTCGGACAGGTCAGCACCGATGATCCTTTTTCCCTCCTTCATGACGGTTTCCAGTAAGTACATTGCCTGCATAAAGGTGAGTCCGCCGGGGACAGGGGTACCGGTTCCCGGACAATGCGATGGCTCCAGTCCATCCACATCAAAGCTGATGTAGACATTCCCGGGTAGTTTCTGCACAATTTCACGGCAAAGAGCGCCCCAGGTTGTTCCTTCAAAGAGACGCCGGTGCAGGTCATGGTCATACCAGGTACTTATTTGTCCGGGGTGCTGTGTTATAACCCTGTTTTCTTCTCCGGAGAGTTCCCGGATGCCGACCTGGACGAGCTGTTCTAGGTTATCCATTTGCAGGGCATTATACATGACCGAAGCATGTGAATCGGCGAAGCCCTGGTAGGCATTGCGCAGATCGGCATGGGCGTCTATCTGCAGGATACCAAAACGTTCGCGGGTAGCCAATGCACGGATCAGTCCGGTTGGTGTACTGTGATCGCCGCCCACCAAAACTGGCAGCTGTCCGTTCTCCAGGTATTTCAGGCAGCGCATTTCTATGTCGGCATGCAATGCACGGGTCGCCTGATTGACTTCTGTTAAGCGCTTCTGAATTGTCGTGTCAGCCTGGATGTCACCGCCATTTTCCTGGAATTTGATGATTTGCCTGGCCTGTTTGCGAAGAATGTTGTTTTTGCCGATCATGTCCTGATCAATGGCTTCCATGGCCATTCCTTCCTTCCACGCTTCCGGTGCTGCCGGATCATGCAGATCTATCTGGAAAGAATTTTCGAAAATAGCGGATGGGCCTTCACAGGTACCCTCATGATTCGAAACCGTTACATCCCAGGGGACAGGTATAAAGATCACTTTTGATTCCGCTGTGGAAAAAGGAAGCCCAAAAATGTTGTTGGATGTGTTGCCCACCCCATCCGGGTCAAAGTCGTGTAACGTTCGTTCTGCATCCATAGAGCCGTTTTTTCAAGTTACCCATTCACCGATTCAAAGATACAACCAAAAAACGAAGGAAAAGTAAGGATTATAAACGAAAAAACCCCGGTGATACCGGGGTTTTTTTAAATAAGATGTAAGGTAAAACTACTTCACCTTATCTGCAAGTTCAGCTCCTGGTTTGAATTTGACGACCTTTTTAGCGGGGATGGTAATTTCCTTACCGCTTTGTGGGTTACGTCCTTTGCGGGCTTCTCTCTTTGTAACAGAAAAAGAGCCAAATCCAACAAGCGCCACTCTGTCGCCTTTTTTCAGGGCCTTCGTGGTTGTGCCGATAAAAGCGTCCAATGCCCTTTTGGCATCTGCTTTTGTCATTTTTGCGTCCGATGCAATTGCATCAATCAGTTCTGCTTTGTTCATTTTTCTTTGGTTTTGGTTAAAAAATAAGATGAATTAGTTCGATTAACCAATGCAAATATAGGCTATTATGCGGAAAATGCAAGTTTTGGGACGAAAATCTGCTAAATTGTTAATAAAATCAGGGGTTTTGTTAATAACTTAGGCCATGACCCACTGTTTTTAGGTGTTTTGAAAAAAAATTTCGGTGGTTTCAACAAGCTTGTGAAGGGGGTAATGTTGTTCCGCGGAGCAATTCTTCGGTTTCCATTCGTCTTTTTCCTTCCAGTTGCAGTTGATGTACATGAACGAAACCATCCGGGGTGGCAAAGCGCATATTTTTTCTGTTGTCGGTAAGCATGGTGCCGGGGGCGAAATGATGTGGGGTGAGCTCTGGGCGCGCTTCGTAAATTTTAAGACGTACCTGCTTGTTTTTCCCGTCGGTGATATCACAAAAAGCCCCGGGTCGTGGGCTAAGTCCGTGTATCAGGTTTACGACTTCCTGCGCGGTTTTGTTCCAGCGAATCCGGCAGTCTTCTTTGTAGATCTTGGGTGCTTTGTGTAGTTGAGACCCCTCATCCATAAACTGCTCCTGGCTTTTGGGTTGAACCGTTCCGCTTATCAGGGCTTCGATGGTTTGGATAACCAGGGGTGCTCCTTCCGCTTTCACTTTTTCATGTAACGAGCCGGCTGTTTCATAAGGGGCTATACCGATCTCTTTTCTGAAGAGGATATTGCCGGTATCGATTTTATGATCAATCAAAAAGGTAGATACCCCTGTGCGTTGTTCGCCGTTGATAATAACCCAGTTGATGGGCGCTGCCCCGCGGTAATCGGGCAGGAGGGAGGCATGCAGGTTAAAAGTGCCCGCTGGTGGTAATGCCCATACAGACTCTGGCAGCATCCGGAAGGCTACCACCACCTGGATGTCTGGCCGGAGGACACGGAGGCTTTTTATAAAAGTTTCATCTTTCAGGTTCTCCGGCTGTAGCAAAGGAATCTCATGTTCCAGTGCGACCTGTTTGACTTCTGAGTGTCTTTTCTTCTTTCCGCGTCCGGCAGGTTTGTCGGGAGCTGTTACCACGCCGGCTACCGTATAGCCTTTGTCAATAATGGTTTTTAACACATGGGCAGCCAATTCGGGCGTCCCCATGAAAATGATGCGTGGTTTCTTTTTCTCCATGCGTTGCCTATTTTTGTTTGCCGGGAAAATGAATGGTAGCAAAGTTATGCTTTTCCTGTCAGTTAGCGGGCTTTCAGTTTGTGCGCAAGGGCTGCCATTTGGATAGCGGATACGGCCGCTTCATCACCTTTGTTACCGTGTTTCCCACCGGCTCTCTGCAAAGCCTGGTCGTACGTATCGGTAGTGAGTACGCCGAAAATGACCGGGATGTTGGTTTGGATGCCGAGGTCTATGCAACCCTGGCTAACCGACTGGGCAATAAACTCGAAATGACGTGTCTCCCCCTGAATGATACTTCCGAGGCAGATCACTGCATCCGGCTGAAGGTTATCGATCATCAGGGCAGCGCCCTGAGGAAGTTCAAAACTCCCCGGAACATGATAGACAAGAATATTTTCGTTGGATGCCCCATATCGTTTTAAGGTGTTGAAAGCACCATCAAGCAAGGCATTTGTAACTTCTTTGTTCCAGCCCGCACTTACGATGCCAATGCGCATGGCGGATGCATCAGGTATAGACATATCGTCAACGGCAGACAGGTTTTTTTGTTTGGATACCATGGTTCCGACAGTTATGGGTTGTTGACGAAGGGTGGTTTTGGCCGGCTAAAAGCTACATTGAGGCTTCAACACGTGCAATATACTTTTCTATCTCCTGACCCTCATTGCTGTCTGCATATTCCTTGCGAATACGTTCATATTTGTCAAGGGCTTCTTCATACTCCCCTTTTTCTTCATGCAGAAGGCCTGATTTAAGCAGGAAGGCCGGTGTCGTCATCTTATTGGGCTTATGATTGTAAGCACGGCGATAATAGGAGGCTGCTTCGTCAAGGTCTCCCATTTCCCAGTAAGCATCACCTATGGCTCCATAGGCCATGGCACCCAGGATGGGATCGCGTTTGCGAAAACTTTCAAGATGATCAATGCCTTCTTCATGTTCACCCAGCCGGATCAGGCTGATCCCGGCATAATACCTGGAAAGGTTGGCAGCACTGGTCATACGGTAATCGGAAATGATGTCAAGGAAACCGGGATATTCGGCATCACCCTCAAGGGCTTGCTCATAATCTCCCTGTTCAAAAAAGGTTTCAGCCCTGTACATCTCCGTAAGCCCTTCCTCTTCACGCGGCTCCAGAATAAATCGGGTATAACCAATGTAACCGGCAATCAAAATCACGATGATCGCTACACCATAGATCAGGGTGTTCTGATGCCGTTCAATAAATTGTTCCGACTTACTGAGGGCTTCTTCTACCGCAACAATGTTTTTATCGTCCTGCTGTTTCTTATTGCTTTTTGCCATGTTGTTTGATTTTAGGCTGCAAAAATACATTATTTTTGTTTGTCGCAAACGATTTTACTGATTTTTTTAGCCTGATTATACCATGCAAAAAAGGCATACGTTTACCATCTGTGGTTCTACCCAATATTTTTGACAATATGCGATATATCATCATAATTGCCTCTGTGTTCCTCCTTGCTACGGCTTTCTGGTCATGCCGCGATGATGACTTTAAAACCGGGCCGGATGTTCAACCTGTCTTTTCGCAGGATTCATTGTTGTTTGATACGGTTTTTACCACCGTGGGGTCGGCTACCCGTTCGCTTAAAGTATATAATCCGCATAGCGAGCGCATTCGGATATCGTCTGTTTCGCTTGCCGGTGGTCAGGCATCCAACTTTCGGATGAATGTGGACGGACACTCAGGAACTTCTATTCATGATGTTCATATTGAGCCAAACGACAGCATGTATGTGTTTGTGGAGGTGACAGTGGATCCCGTTAACCAGGAACTGCCGTTGGTCATTGCCGACAGTGTGCTGTTTAATACCGGCGGACAGGTACAGGATGTTAAACTGGTTGCCTGGGGACAGGATGCCAACTTCATTTATCCCAATTATGCCGATCCGGAAACAGGTGCCGAATATCATATTATTGATGAAGATACGACCTGGGACGATAACCTTCCTTATGTGTTGTACGGACTGGTGGTTGTGGCACCTGATGTGAGCCTCCATGTGGATGAAGGGGCGCGCGTGCATCTGCACAATAACGCCAGCATTATCTTCCTTGAAAGGTCGACCCTTAAAGTCCAGGGATCGGCCGATCACCCGGTGACCTTTCAGGGTGACCGGCTGGAAGAATTTTATCAGGAGCAGCCCGGGCAGTGGGGACGGATCTGGTTTACAGCAACCAGCAAAGACCATGAGATCGATCACGCCATCATTAAGAATGGTACCGTCGGCCTGCATGTTGACACCATAGGTAGCGTAACCGAGCCAACGCTGCAAATCAGGAATACCATCATCAAAAATCACAGCCTGGTAGGACTGCTCGCGCAGGGAAGCTATGTGGAAGCCGAAAACCTGGCCATCGCCAATTGCGGTGAACATGCCATGACCCTTGCCCTGGGCGGCAGGTATGCGTTCAGGCATATGACCATTGCCAATTATTATTCGATTGATATCAGAAACACCCCTTCGGTGTGGATCAACAATTATTATGAAGATGTGGACGGGAATATCCAGGTACGTCCATTCGAACAGCTTTCGTTTGGCAATAGCATCATTTATGGAAATAACAGCGAGGAGATCGTGTTTGATCTGTACGATGACACCGATACTGACTACATCTTTGACCACTGCCTGATCCGCACGGAGATGGAACCGGATGGTCCGGAATTTCCAGGTACAATGGTCAATCAGGATCCCCTGTTTTATGATACACAGTTGCATGACTTCCGGCTGACGGAAGAATCACCGGCTATTGATGCCGCCAACCCTGCCATTGCCAATGATGTTCCTTTCGATCTGGAAGGACGTGACCGTACGGAGCGCCCCGATATTGGCGCACTTCAATATTATCCCATTGAAGAAGATGATGATGAAGATGATGAATAAGCGGGATAATAGTGTTGTGTGATTCCCTTTATTTTTTTATTTTTACAACAGGAACCTTTTTTAAGACATTTTTCATCTGGTGACGATAGTGGTCATCCAGGGTTGTCATTATGTAAATGGTTCATCATAATAAATCCATTATTCAACAAAATACCTGAAACATGACAGACATCAAACAACGTGTTACAAACATCCTGACACAACCTAAGCAGGAATGGGAAACGATTGAACAGGAACCGACGTCCATTAAGGAGTTAATGACCGGCTATCTGTTATTACTTGCATTGATACCGGCCATCGGGAATTTGATTGGATATTGGCTGGTTGGGTTCCCGGAGATGGGAGGTGTAGCCAGGGGCGGTTCGTTTTCCATAGGCATCCAGCAAGCGGTTATTGCCTATATTACACCTGTTATAATGGCTTTTTTGGCGGGTTATATCATTAACATGCTTGCTGACCAATTCAACTCACAGAAAGATATGAGGCGTGCCATGCAGTTGGTTGTCTATGCACAGACACCTTCTCTTGTTGCAGGGATTTTCATGATCGTACCTCAGCTGAGTATTATCGTGACGATTGCGGGCATCTATGGTCTGTATATCCTGTATCATGGTCTGAAGCCTATGATGAAGACACCTGATGATAAACACACGGGGTATTTTGTGGTCAGCATTCTGGTGCTCATCGCGATCAGTATTATCATCGGGATTGTCCTGACCTCGATTTTTTGGGGGTCTTCGATGGGTTATTAGTGGTAAGTGGTAATGATTTGATGTTTAGGGCCTTCATTTATTATTGCATGGCTTCCTGAATGCTTTTCCCGATATCGGCGGGGGATTCTACCACGTGGATGCCACATTCCTGAAGCAGGGCTTTTTTGGCTTCAGCAGTATCCTCTTTGCCTCCGATAATGGCGCCGGCGTGTCCCATGGTTCTGCCTTTGGGAGCTGTTGCACCGGCGATGAAGCTTACAACCGGTTTATGTCCGTGGTCGCGGATATATCTCGCGGCATCGGCTTCCATGCCGCCGCCGATTTCGCCGATCATAATGATGGACTCGGTTTCGGGGTCGTCCATCAGCAGCGCTACGGCCTCCTGCATCGTAGTTCCCGGGATGGGATCACCGCCAATACCGATACATGTAGACTGCCCCATGCCGGCCTTGGTCACCTGGTCTACCGCTTCATAGGTGAGTGTGCCTGAGCGTGAGACTATACCTACATTTCCCGGTTGATGAATGAAGCCGGGCATGATGCCTACCTTGGCTTCGCCCGGGGTGATGATGCCCGGACAGTTGGGGCCTATCAGGCGCGAGCGGCGGCTTTTCAGGTATTCTTTTACCTTGACCATGTCCTGAACTGGTATCCCTTCCGTGATACAAACGATCACTTCAATACCGGCATCTGCTGATTCCATGATGGCGTCGGCGGCAAATGACGGTGGCACAAAAATGACACTTACGTTGGCACCGGCCTCCCTGACGGCTTCCTCCACACGGTTAAAAACAGGACGGTCCAGGTGTGTCTGACCACCTTTGCCGGGTGTTACGCCGCCCACGACGTTTGTGCCGTATTCTATCATCTGTGTGGCGTGAAAACTACCTTCAGAGCCGGTAAAGCCCTGGATGATCACTTTTGAATCTTTATTTACCAATACGCTCATGAAATCAGTATTTAATATGCTATTTACGATTGTTTCGTATCAAATTTAGAATAAATATTTATACTAACCGGCTGATTTTTTACCTTTTCTTGTGGTTATATTTGGGTTACTGTTTGTGATTCAATGTTTTGTGGCTATATAGGGTTATCCGGGAAGAAGTTAGAAGTCAGATGTTAGAAGTAAGATGCTAGTAGTTAGACAGTTAGAATTCACCGTTTACCGTTCACCGTTCACCGTTCACTGTTCACTGTTCTGTGACAGGTCAAGCCCTGTCATTACGGTAGTTCACCTGTGGTAGTTATTGTGGGCCGGTCAAGCCCGGCCTGAACAGGTGTTAGTTCACCGTTCACTGTTCACCGTTCACTGTTCACCGCATAGGTCAGATTCCAACTGGTGACGAGCTGCTTAACCTTTGTATGATGTCATGCTGTTGGGGGAACTGTGCTAACAGTTCCTCTGTGCCCAGTAACCTGAAATCTTCAAAATCAAACCCCGGCGAGGAGATGCAGGAAACCAGGGTGAAGCTGTTATCTGCTTCCACCGTGGCACCGAAAATGTCGCCGGCCCGGACCAGCTGCTGGGGCTGTTGACTGCGACCATCGGCAGGACCTAATAGCAATGTTTTGTATCCATCTTCATTTAAAATATGGATAGTTAAGGGGCTTCCTTCGTGGAACAGCCAGACCTCATCGCTCTTAAGCTGATGAAAATGGGAATGGTTTTCTGAAGTCAACAAAAAATAGATGGAAGTGCTGAGGCATCTTTTCCCACGTGCGGTTGCACACTGTTCCGGATTCTTATAGGTTTCGCTATAATAGCCACCCTCAGGGTGCGTCCAAAGATTTAACGTCTGAATAAGTTCATCAATCCTGTTCGCCATAGTTTATCATTTCATTAAAACAAAAATAGATTTTTTGGTAAGCTGTAACTAAAAATGGTATAATGGTATAAAAGTCATGCATCAGCTGTTTGTTTTATAGAACACCCCTCTGTCGCGTTTTACTGCTGTAACTTTTCCGTCCGCCTCCATGACATCGAGGTATTTGTTTACCTCATTCAGATGCAGGCCCAGGATTGACGACAGGTCTTCGACCGTGCAGGGTCGCCTGGCAATGGTCTCCAGGATAGCCGTCTCTTTATCGCTGCGATAGGAACGGATATGCTGTCTCTTCGCTTTGGCCGCAATGATCTCGGTGTTTTTAAGACCCCACAGGTCGGCAACCCTTTGCAGCTCGGTTCTGGTGGCTCCCCGCAGGTTATCCTCCGTGCCGGGCCTGTCAAGGGTGTTGAGCTGGACGGAGTCGGGCCTGATCTTCATGATGGCTTCTTTCAGGGCTGTAAGCTCGCTGATCCCATCATTATACCCCGGTAGTATCAGTACCTCGAGCCATATCAGGCCGGTAAACGCTTTCCGGAAATCTACAAGTCCTTGTATATACTGATCCACATGCAGGGAAGCAGCCGGGCGGTTAATTTTCTTAAATGTCTCTTCGGTCGCGGCATCCAGGGAAGGCATGACCAGGTCAGCATCCATCAGCAACGACCTCACTTCCGGGTCATGCAGCAGGGTCCCGTTCGTTAATACGGCTACCGGGATATCTGCTTTGTGGGTTTTGATGAATTGCAGGACATCTCCAAAGCGGCTGTTCAACAGTGGTTCGCCAGAACCGGAAAAGGTGATGTAGTCCGGATCCGGGTTATGCTCAAAATATTGACGCAGCTCTTCTGTGACCTTATCATACGGAATATATTCCTTCCTTTCTGTAGTCAGTTTGGTCGTTTTTCCGACTTCACAGTAAACACAATCCAGGGAACACACTTTTTTGGGTACCAGGTCTACGCCGAGGGACATACCAAGGCGTCTGGAAGGGACCGGACCAAATAGATAGCGGTACATAATTATCTTTTTACTAGCTGTAGACAAGGCAAAAGTAACAAATAATTGTGATGACAACGATTGGTTTTCTGGCAAAATGGCTGTCAAATGTTTACGTGCGGCCATGGTTTTCATGCGAATTACCGACGGAATGTATATATTTGTGTGTGAGAACGAAGCAGTCGATCGTGGGTTTAATAACGCAGTACTAATCCTATAAGATTATGAAAATCAAAGACACCAGGGATACCATATGTGCCCCGGCAACAGCGCCGGGCAATGCCGCTATTGCCGTGGTCCGTTTGTCCGGGGATGATGCCGTACGCATCGCCGGCGACATATTTAAGCCGGCCAATGCCCGGCAGGAAGTGGCAAAAGCACCTTCTCACAAGATGTTGTATGGTGATGTGCTGGATGGTGACCGGCCGCTGGATGAGGTGTTATTGACCAAATTTGTGGCACCCCACAGCTATACCGGGGAGGATATGGTAGAAGTTTCCTGCCATGGATCGCCTTACATACAGCAGCAGATACTGCGGGTGATGATGGAGCACGGAGCGCGCATGGCGGAAGCGGGCGAGTTTACCTTGCGGGCCTTCCTGAATGGCCGGATGGACCTGTCGCAGGCAGAAGCCGTTGCCGACCTGATCGCCTCCAACTCAGAGGCTTCCCGACAGATCGCTTTTCAGCAGATGCGCGGCCACTTTTCCAAACGTATCATGGAGCTGCGGCAGAAGCTGGTGGAGTTTGCGTCTCTCATTGAGCTCGAGCTGGACTTCAGTGAAGAAGATGTGAAGTTCGCCGACCGCAAAGACCTTATGGAGCTTCTGGACAGCGTTGACGCGGAGGTGGAAAAGCTTAAACAGTCTTTTTCCATGGGCAATGTGCTTAAGCACGGCATCCCCGTGGCGATCATCGGCCATCCGAACGTGGGCAAGTCGACCCTGCTGAATGCCATTCTGAACGAAGACCGGGCGATCGTGAGTGAGATACCCGGCACCACGCGCGACGCCATCGAGGATGTGATCACCATCAACGGGGTCGCCTTTCGCTTTATTGATACCGCCGGCCTGCGCGATGAGAGTGAGGATCATATAGAGACCGTGGGCATCGAGCGGACCCATGAAAAGATACAGCAGGCAAGCATCATTCTTTACATGTTTGATATCAGTCGCACCACGCTGGAGGAAGTCAGGGAGACCATCCGTACCTTCCGGGAAAAGGTGGGGGATCAGGAGAAGCGGCTTGTGCTGATAGCCAACAAAATTGACCTGTTGGATGAGATCCCGCATCACTTTCGCAACCTGGTGGAGCTGGAAACCATTTTTGTGTCGGCCAAGCGCAAGGAAAACATCTCCATGATCACCGACAGTTTGCTTAACTATGTGCAGGCAGGACCTGAGGAGCAGCAGGGAACGATGGTTACCAACATCCGCCATTATGAAGCCCTGACCAGGACGGCCGGGGCCATTGCGGCTGTTCGTGAGGGGGTCAGAAACAATATTCCGGGCGACCTGCTGGCCATTGACCTCCGGGAGGCGCTGCAGCACCTGGGCACCATCACCGGCGAGGTCAGCTCGGATGAGATCCTTGGAGAGATTTTTGGACGGTTTTGTATCGGGAAGTAGCGGTTAATGGTGATAAGAACCGGCAGCAGGTATGCTATTCACCTTGGCGGCGCAAACCCCACAGGTCATTCGGGTAATGTG
>JAWLDT010000061.1:0-15987 GCA_041686485.1 Bacteroidales bacterium
GTTCACCGTTCACTGTTCACTGTTCACTGTTTACTGAAAAGGAAGCTTGGATGCATTTTATCTGTTCCGTTGCATCGAAAGCTTGCAAAGGATACATAATTTATAGATATCAAACAGGTAAATGGAGGGCTTTTCTCCTGTCAGGTTTTGTAAAAGAAAGTTTTCCAGAGGGTTAAAAATACTTCCCGCAAGCTTGTATATCCCCAACCCCCGGAGCCGGAGATAGATCCTTAATATTCTGACCATTTGTGCATAACGCGGGTCATGATGCACCAGGTCCCATGTAATCAGAAGGTTTCGCAGTCCTTCCCTGGTTTTTGCCAGAAACTGCGCTGCCGGCTCCAGTCCTTCGTGGACCAATGGATTATCAATATGAATGACCGGAATATCCCGCTTCATCAGTTCGTAACCAAAAAGGGTATCTTCATGCCCGTAACCTGAAAGGGCTTCATCAAAACAAATTTTTTCGAACACCTGGCGATCAATCACAAAGTTGCCTGTTATGAAGTTATGATGGGGGTTTGCCTGACGCTGCCTGGTTGTGGCTACTTCCCGCTTTGATCCCACATGCCAGTGAAGCAGGTATTGCGGGTCAGCAGGCTTATCGCCGTAAATCCGGCCGCCGCAAATCACCGCTCCTTCATGCAGCAGTTTGCTGTATTGTGCGAGGTAGTTCTGCCGGATAACGGTCAGGTCACAATCCAGGATAAGGAGGTAGCGAAACGAGGCACGTTTCCGGAGCAGGTTTCGAATCTTGCTTCTGCCTGTATTTTCCTGGAGTTCCTCGTATTTTACCAAAGGTAGTTCCTGTAACTCACGGTTTATCATCCGGGTATCTTCCGGTGAGCCATCGTCAAGGAGCAGGATTTCTGCCGGGATCATCAATGCTGTTGCCTGTTTATGCAACTCGTTGACAAGTGGCCTTACATCATGCTTATAGATAGGGATGCAAACACTGAGCATATGCCGGGGATGAAGGTTTGGACAAATATACACAAAATGTCAGGCGTCCCCTTATTTCTGCGTAAGCAAAATGCGATTTCTATAGCCTGCCTGAGATCATTTTTTCCAGAATGAAGGAGAAAAAAGCAGCAGCACGGTAAACAGTTCAAGGCGCCCCAGCAGCATAAAGAAGCTTAACACCCACTTTCCCCCTGCCGGGATGAAGGCGTAGTTATCAACAGGACCTACATGGCCGATGGCTGGGCCGATATTACCGATAGTGGCAATAGATGCCCCGATAGAAGTGGTAAAGTCAAGTCCGAATCCACTCATTATAACAGCCCCGGCGAAGAAAAGCATGATATACAGCAGGAAAAAGGCCAGGAAGTTGGTAATGATATCCTGTGGTATGGCCCGTCCTTCGACTCTGACCGGTATCACAGCCATTGGATGAATCAGGCGCTTGAGTTCGAGTCTGGTATTCTTGATCAGCACCAGGATGCGTATCATTTTCAGTCCGCCGCCAGTTGAACCGATACACCCCCCTGTAAACATGAGCAGGAATAATAAAAACCATAAAAACCCATCCCATTGCAGGTAATCAGCAGTAACAAACCCTGTTGTAGTTGCGATAGAGACCGTTTGAAAAAGCCCTTCGCGAAAGGCTTCTTCGAGGGCCGAGCCTTGAAAGATAAAAATCCCCGTACCTATAATAAGGGAAAACAAGAAGATAACCGACAGATAAAACCGTAGCTCTTCATTTCCGAGAACTTTGCGGAACTGCCCTTTCAGTAAAAAGTAGTGCTGTGCAAAACTGACGCCTGCCATGATCATAAAGAAAATGATAACATACTGAATATAGGGGCTATATCCGGCAATACTGTCGTTCTGCGTGGAGAAGCCTCCTGTGGCCATGGTGCTGAAGGCATGGTTGAGGCTGTGGAACAGGTTCATCCCACCCGCTATCAGCAAAATAGTTTGTATGAGCGTTAATGACACATAGATACCCCAGAGCCGTTTTGCTGTTTGTTTAATTCTGGGATGTAAGCGCTGTGGGGTTGTTCCGGGTGATTCAGCGACAAATAGCTGCATCCCCCCAACACCAAGGATTGGCAATACGGCAAGGGTAAGCACGATAATTCCCATGCCCCCGAGCCAGTGCGTTGTACTGCGCCAGAAAAGCAGACTTTTGTCAATGGCTTCAATATCTTCGAGGATGGTTGCACCGGTGGTGGTGAATCCTGACATCGTTTCAAAAAATGCATTGGTGTAGGAAGGAATGGCACCCGAGATATACAGAGGCAAGGCGCCAAAGGCAGAGATAAATACCCAGGTCAGGGTTACGATCAGGTACCCTTCTTTTTTGCCGATGTTACGCTGGTCTGTCCGGCAGGTGGCAAGGTAAAAAAGCAATCCGGAGGTAAAACTCAACAGGCTGCTGATCAGTAGCGAGTTCAAAGCCTCTGTTTCCCCATAATAGATTGACCATGATACAGACAGCATCATGAAAGCCGCCATGATCATCAATAGCATGCCAAGCAGCCTGATGATGATTTTGAAGTTTATTTGACTCCGGGCCTGCACTATTTCCCTGATTTGCTTTTAAACATTTTGTCGACACCATCAAATGCCTCGGCCAGGGCGAAAACCACCACTTTGTCTCCCGGTTCTACCTGCATGTCTCCGCGGGCAATATACCCTTCGTTATTTCGTATCACTCCTCCGATAATGGCCTGTTTTGGAAAATTCAGTCGTTTTATGGGTTTCTTGATAATCGGGGAGTCTTCTTTGGCTAAAAATTCAAACACCTCCGCATCCACGCTGGTAAGGCATTTGGTAGATATCACATCGGCAGTCATGGTGAAGCGTAGGATGTAACTTGCCGTAGCCAGTTTTTTATTGATAATGGTGTCTATGCCGATACTTTGTGCAATCTCAATAAAATCAATGTTTTCGACCAGGGCAATGGTCTTTTTCACACCATAACGTTTGGCTAACAGGCAGGTAAGGATATTGGTCTCGGTGTTATCTGTGACTGCCACAAAAGCATCCATTGAACCAACGCTCTCACTCTCCAGAAAACTTATGTCGCGGGCATCGCCATGGATGACCAGGGTTGACTTCAGCATGTCGGTAAGCTTGTTCGCCCGGTCATACCCCATATCAAACAATTTGATGTTGAGCTTTTTCTCAAGGGTGGCTGCCGCCTGCGTACCGACGTCACCACCGCCAACGATCATCACATTATTGATATCAAAATGTTTCTTACCGCTGAGTTGCAACAAATGACTAATTCCTGAAGGTTTTGTAACCACATAGGCCATATCATCTTCCTGAAACCGGTCATCTCCCCGGGGTATGATGGTTTGCCCGCGCCGATGAATCGACACAGCCCTGAAATTCATTTGGTCGTACTCCCTGGCAATCTCTTTGAGACTTTTGTTGTTGACCGGGGCGTCCTTCTCCAGCTTGACCAGCATCAGTGAGAGCTTGTGATCGGTGAAGTCAAAAATTTCAGCAGCGGCTGTGTTCGTCAGCAGGTTGACGATTTCCTTAGCGGCAATACGCTCCGGAGATACCAGGTAGTCGATCCCAAGTTCATGGTAATGTCGCTTGAATTCGTCCGTCAGGCATTCAGGTTCATTTACCTTGGCAATGCATCTTTTTGCCCCCAGTCGTTTACCCAACAGGGCAGTCAGGATGTTTAACCTTCCATCGAAATGGGCGCTGATCAGCAAATCTGTTCGTCTTACATTGGCATTCTTCAGCAATTGTATGGAAGTTGAATCACCAACCATCGTCATTAAGTCCGATTGTGATTCAATCTGTTTCAAAAAGCTTTTACTTGGAGCTACAAGTGTTACATCGTGGTTCTCGCCCGAAAGCAATTTTGCCAAATGCAATGTTATGTTACTGTCGCCCGCAATGAGAATGTTCATACGCTGCCGGAATCAAAGGTGCAACTAAATACAAACTGCAAATATACGACCTTTTACAGATTAATATCATGGTTATCGATCAGTTTTACAGAAAGATGACATGTTTTGCACCCATTTACTTTTTGGTGTTTTGTTTCCTTTGATTGATAAGCGCTTCCAGGGTTTCTATGGCCATATCCTGCCTTACATTTTTCTCGATGAGTACGCCCCCTGCATACATGTTAATCTTCCCGTTTGCATTGCCCAACAAGCCGTAACCGGCATCCGCCATTTCTCCTAAACCATTGACCGTGCAGCCCATAATGGCGATCTTGCAATCAGGGTAATCCGGAAACTTGCTTTTGACAGCTTCTGCAAGAGCCTGTATGTCTATGCTGGTGCGTGAACAGCCCGGACACGATATAAAGGTAGTATGTGTATGGGTTACACCGGTATATTGCAGGAGGTCTTTGATGTTTTGTATGATACGTTCCGAAGCTTCTGTAATGGCCATGTCCACCCAGAAGCCATGTAATTTCCCGTTTGCCAGGAATCTGCCGTAAAGCAAGGTCAGCTGGCATAACCATAAATCACCCGGAGCGTTTAAACAGGCTAATTTGGGCATAAGCAGTGGAGCGTTTATATTGCTTTGGCCAAGTGTTTCCAAATCTTTCATAAGCCCGGGAAATAATTCGTCCGGCACGTCCAGTACAACCATCGGCTGATGAGCGTTTCTTAGTTTCTGCAGGTCATTTTTGTCCAGGCGTTCTTTTACCAGAAAAAGTTCGCGGGCGTTCAGTTTTTCGGGGGTGAAATCCCCATCTTTTGTTATAATAACAGGTTTGGTCTCTGTTTCCTGTTTGGGCAAGGGAGACAGGGCGGAAGACGCATTATCTTTTCCTGCTGTTTGTTTACATGGCGCTTTCTGTTGGGTTGTATAGTTGTGAATGGTGTGGAGGATGGATTTTGCAAAATATATTTCCTGTTCCGGTGGTTCTGTCAGGCTGACACGTATGGTGTCACCAATACCTTCCTGAAGGAGTATTGAAATTCCCAGGGCGGAGACAATACGTCCACTGTCTCCCTGACCGGCTTCGGTGACACCGGTATGTAGCGGGTAGCACCTGTCTTCCTGTTGCATACGTGCACATAAGGTGCGATATGCTTCTATTGTTTGAAGCGGATCACTGGTTTTTAAAGAGACTACCGTGTTGAAAAAACCAAGCTCTTCAAACAGATAAAGGTATTCCATGACGCTTTCTACAAGTGCTTCAGGAGTTCTGCCGTATTTTCGTAAAATGCCGGGACGCAGCGAACCCGTGTTGGCCCCGATGCGGATGGCGGTACCATGTTCCCGGCAGGTCTCAATGAAATTGCGCAGGTCATTATATCGCTTCCCAACGGATTCCGGTTGTTCGTTTTTGTCGTTTGTCCCACCAAAATTACCCGGGTTGATTCGTACTTTATCAGCAATCCTGGCCACTTCTGTAGCCAGGCGGGGGTTGTAGTGGATATCGGCAATAAGCGGATGGTTGTATCCTGCGTTTGTAAGCTGTTTTTTGATGTCATGGAAAGCACGAACGGCCTGTTCATCGGGTACCCCTATCCGCATAAAATCTGCGCCGGCTGCAAATGCCCGGATGCATTGATCAACGGTAGTGTTTACATCATTAGCCGGGACTTTGGTCATTGACTGCAAGCGGACAGGATGGTCGCAGCCCACCGGCACCCCTCCGATAAGCACCTCTCTGGATGGGAATGATCGTTGTATCATGGGATATCCGCGTTGATAGGTCAGGTAGTAGCTCACACAGCCAAATTTGTCAGGATGCAAGCGAACAAACCGGGTATTGTCGCGATGTATGTCCTGCGAAAGGCTTTACTTTAACATGCCTTCCACCCGTTCAATTTTTCCGTCCACGGGAGCCGGGCGAAGACCCATAATTTCTGCGATAAGCGGATAGATATCCACCAGCTCAAAAGGGTCATGTACATGGTTTTCTTTGAAAGCCGGACCGATGGCATAAAAGATGGTATGCATATCTTTTTTTGCGTTATCCCAACCGTGTCCGCCGCCGGAGTAGTGTTGTTCTTCCGGTTCGCCCCAGCCAATGTTCCAGGCAGAGTCGGCCAGGACAATCATATCCAGCGTACGGGGGTTATTGCCAAACTTTAGCCGTTCAGGCAGTTCGCCTGTTTTCCACACATGCAGGTTTTCTACATCACGCAAAATGTTGTAAATGCTGTCTGTCATACCTTCCTTCGTACGCCACATCATCATCGGGTTATAACCAAAAGACATTTCCAGCCAGTCACGGTCAACGTATTCTGCGACATTTACATGTCTATCAATACTACGTTCGGTCATGCCGTGATCCGACGCAATGATCAGGTTGACCCGGTCGGCGATCGGGAGTTCCCGGATGTTGTCCAACAAAATCCCCACGAGGCTGTCCAGTTCTGTAACCAACTTGTCAATTTCAGGGCTTTCCGGTCCGACACTATGTGCGTGACTGTCTGGCTCGTTAAAATAAAAGGTGATCAGTTGCGGTCGTTCCTCCATGGGCAGTTGCAGCCAATGCATGACCGTGTCAATACGGTCGCCAAAAGTATCGGAACTGTTATATCTTTTCCAGTAAGTTGGTTGTACCCCATTTATCGGCGCTTCAGAGCCCACCCAGAAATAAGAAGCAGATGTCATGTTTTGTTTTTCGGCTGTCACCCAAATGGGTTCACCCCCGTAAAAATCACCGTTTTCCACCGCGTCCCGGTCGCGCATGTGGTAGGTCATATCCATATCCGGACAATAGAAGCTGTTGTTTACCAGTCCGTGATTGTCGGGATGCAGCCCGGTTGCCATGGTATAGTGGTTGGGAAAGGTGTTGCTCGGGAAGGAGGGCTTGACATATTCGGTGTTAACCCCGTTCTGGGCAATATAGTCCAGGTTGGGCGTGGAGGTGCGGTCCGCATAGTCCCAGCGGAAGCCATCCATGGATAACATGATCAGGTATTGATCATGATGTCGGTCATTTTCAGCTGATATAACCGGGTTTGATGCAATAACCAGGAATATAAGCAAACAGGGTAAAAGGATTTTTTTCATAAGATGGCGTTTTAACAATATGGTTTTGTTCTCAAACACAAAAATAAGGTTTTTTGTTCGTTATCGGTGCCGGCGAATTTGTTTGTAACTTTGTATTACCATGTTTAACGATTATTAAATACCAGGTAAAGATGGCCCGTAATTCTCAGCTGATAACACATCCGGGTGTTGTTGACCGGATTTCCGGGGGCACCGTTTTTGTTCGGATTGCCTCACAAACTGCTTGTGGCCATTGCCAGGCAAAAAGTTATTGCGGGATGGGGGAGTCTGTGGATAAGTTGATTGAGGTCAGGCCACAGGATCATACCATTTACGCTCCGGGACAGCATGTTGAGGTGATGCTTGCCCGCTCATTGGGCTACAAGGCCCTGATGTATGGCTATATCATACCTTTTCTGATCCTGCTTGTCGCGCTATTCGGAATGGTTTTTCTGACAGGCGATGAAGCATTGGCTGCTCTTGTCGCCGTTGGACTGATGTTACCTTATTATGCCCTTCTTTATCAATTCCGTGACCGCCTTCGCCGGACATTTCACTTTCGTATCCAGCCGGCATCCCAACCCTGAGACGCCAATTTATAGTTATTCTAAAGAAGGCTACAGAAGCCTGTCTGTCAGCAATTTGGATGCACCGCCCAGATGTATATAAGTTAATGCGTTTGAAAATCAATCGGTTGTGCTGGCTTAAAAAACCGTCTTCAGGGGTGAGGTTTTTCATTATCTTTTCTATTTTTGCCTCACGTTAAGTAGTACATAACTTAACAACGTGCTGGTTAATGCACGGGAAGATTATTGCATTTACTAACAAAACCTGGAACAGTGAACGAAATATTGAATGAAATCACGTTGTTTTCTGTCGCTTCGCTGGGTGCTCTTGGTGGTGTAGCAGCCATTGTCCTGTTTATGGTGGCGCAGAAGTTCAAGGTTGTTGAGGATCCCCGTATCGATGAGGTTGAGGAGTTGTTGCCCGGTGCCAATTGTGGTGGTTGCGGATATGCCGGCTGCCGTGCCCTCGCAGAAGCCATCGTAAGAGACGAAAGTTTGGAAGGGTTTAGTTGCCCGCCCGGCGGCAATGAGGTGATGCAGGCGATCGCAAAAGCCATGGGCTGGGAAGCCGGTGAGCAAACACCCATGGTTGCTGTGGTGCGTTGTAACGGCACCAGGGAGTTTGCACCCCCGAAGGTGCAATATGACAGCGCCATGACATGCCATTTTGCCCACTCACTCTTTGCAGGAGAAGGAGGATGTCCTTACGGTTGCCTTGGATGCGGCGACTGCGTGACGGCCTGTGATTTTGATGCCATGTATATGGATAAAGAAACCGGACTGCCGGTTATCATCAGTGATAATTGTGTCGCCTGTGGTGCCTGCGTCAAAGAATGCCCGCGTAACATCATTGAAATGCGGAAAAAAGGCAAGAAAGACAGACGCATTTTTGTGTCATGCATCAACCAGGAAAAAGGCGGGGTGGCCAGGAAAAATTGTAGCGTAGCATGCATCGGATGCGGCAAATGTGTGAAAGAGTGCAAGTTTGATGCCATCGCCCTGGAAAATAACCTGGCCTATATCGATTACAACAAGTGTACGATGTGCCGTAAATGCGCTCCGGTTTGCCCTACAAATGCCATCCATGAGGTGAATTTTCCGCCACGAAAACCGAAAAAAGAAAAAGAGGCATCTGTATCAGAGTCATGATTATTCCGGACGCATGCATCAATATACGAATACAGATCTCTTTGAATTTCATGTAGAATCTAAACAGATATAACATTGAAAACTTTTGCTTTAGGAGGTGTTCACCCACCTGAGAATAAACTAGCCGAAAATCAGCCCATAGAGCCGCTGGCTCCTCCAAAAACAATTGCTATTCCCTTGTCACAGCATCTTGGCGTCCCCGCCAAACCGGTAGTGTCCAAGGGCGATATGGTGGTTGCCGGACAGCTTATCGCGAAAGGGGAAGCCTTTATATCAGCCAATATCCATTCATCGGTATCCGGTAAGGTGGCCAAAGTGGATGCTGTGCCAGATGCCAGTGGTTACCGCAAAACCGCTGTTGTGATCAGTGTGGAAGGCGACGACTGGCACGAAGATATTGACAGGGATGAGACCCTGATTAAAGATTGCGCCCTCAGCGCCGGAGAGATCGTTGATAAGATACAACAAAACGGTATTGTCGGTATGGGCGGTGCTACCTTCCCTTCCCATGTAAAACTGAAAGTGCCGAAAGGAAAAACCGCTGAATATTTAATTATAAACGGTGTTGAATGTGAGCCCTGCCTGACTTCCGATCATAGGTTGATGCTGGAGAAGGGCGAGGAGATCATGGTAGGTATTTCCATTCAGATGAAAGCCCTGGGCGTTGAAAAAGCCATTATCGGTATCGAAAATAACAAGCCGGACGCTGTTCAGCATCTCAGCAAGCTGGCTGCGGATTACGATGGCATCTCTGTCGAACCCCTGAAGGTCAAATATCCACAGGGAGCGGAGAAACAGTTGATCAAGGCCTTAATAAACCGGGAGGTACCTTCCGGTAAGTTGCCCATTGAGGTTGGTTGCGTGGTTCATAATGTAGGTACGGCCTTTGCTGTCTATGAAGCGGTTCAGAAAAATAAGCCGTTAATGGAACGGGTGGTAACCGTCTCGGGGACCAACGTCAGGAAACCATCCAATTTGATGGTTCGCATCGGAACACCGGTTTCTGCGTTGATTGAAGCGGCCGGTGGTATGCCCGAAGATACCGGGAAAGTGGTTAACGGCGGCCCCATGATGGGGAAAGCATTGACGGATCTGAATGTGCCTGTGGCTAAAGGAACTTCCGGAATATTACTTTTCACCAGGGCAGAGACGCCCCGGCCGGTGGAGCATAACTGTATCCGCTGCGCCAAATGCCTTACCATATGCCCGATGGGACTCGAACCTTACCTGCTTGCCTCCCTCGCTGAGAAACAGCGCCTGGAGGAGTGTGAGGATGAGCGTATCATGGACTGTATGGAATGTGGCTCCTGCCATTATATCTGTCCCGCCGGCAAACAATTGCTCGATAATATCCGGGTAGGAAAGAACATGGTCGGACAAATGATTCGAGAACGATCTAATTAAATAATAAGACTGCATTACGCATTTATGGTTTCGCAAAGTTAAAGGAGATATGAGTTTATTGACCGTTTCGGGCTCGCCCCATTTTCATGCAAATCAGTCGGTAAGTAAGTTGATGTATGGCGTGGTATTTTCATTGATACCGGCCATGCTGGTATCATTTTACTTTTTTGGCCTCGCCGCCATTCTGGTAACCCTTACTGCCGTGATATCCTGCATGTTGTTTGAGTTTCTTATTCAGAAATATCTGATTAAAGGTCCTTTGACCATATTTGACGGCTCCGCTATCATTACCGGCGTGTTATTAGCCTTCAATGTCCCTGCAAACCTGCCATTGGGACTGGTGGTGATTGGATCTGCAGTGGCTATAGGGATGGGAAAGATGACCTTCGGCGGACTGGGAAAAAACCCTTTTAATCCTGCCCTGGTCGGACGGATCTTTTTGCTAATCTCGTTTCCGGTTCACATGACCAGCTATCCCAAACCGGTGCCTATGAGCAGCAAGCTGACCGATATCATTACCGGGCCAACGCCGCTTGAGGTCGTGAAAGACGGGGTAAGCCGGGGGCAGCAAGTCTCTGAACTGCTTCCGCAGTTGCCTGATTATACGCAGTTGATGATGGGTAATCTTGGCGGCTCTGTTGGTGAGGTGTCTGCCATTGCCATATTGCTGGGCGGGATATACATGCTCTTTACCAGAATTATTTCCTGGCATATTCCGGTCTCGTTCCTGGGATCGGCTGCGGTTTTTGCAGCTATCTTCTGGTTGATAAACCCGGAAATGTATGCTGATCCCTTCTTTCATATGATTACCGGTGGTATGATGCTCGGTGCGGTTTATATGGCCACAGATTATACCACCAGCCCGATGTCGTCGCGGGGTATGATCCTCTTCGGCGTTGGATGTGGCTTGATAACCATGATCATCCGCTTGTTTGGTGCGTACCCTGAAGGTGTGGCTTTTTCTATCTTGATAATGAATGCATTTGTACCCCTGATCAATCGCGGGTTTAAACCAAAACGTTTTGGGGAGGAGGTGACCAATGGCTAAAAAAGAATCTACATTTACCAATATGGTGCTGACGCTGATCATTGTGGCAGCAGCGGCCTCTTTTACGCTGGCCACCGTGTATAACCTCACAAAGGGGCCTATTGAAGAGGCCCGGGAAGCAGCGCGCCAGGAAGCGATCAGCACCGTCCTGCCTGATTTTGACAAACTGGAAACACGTTATTTTATGCCAGAGACTGGAAGCGACTCCCTTGAGTTTAATATAGCATACAAAAACGATGAGCTAGTTGGAGTGGCTGTCGGAACTTACACAGGTATGGGCTATAGCGGCCGTATCCGGGCAATGGTCGGGTTTTTGCCATCGGCAGAAATCATTGATGTTGTGCCGCTTGACCATGCGGAAACACCTGGTCTGGGCGATAAGATTGAGAAAGAGAAGTCAGATTGGAGCAATCAGTTCCGGGGGCTGGATCCGCGTGAGAAGACCCTGCAGGTGCAGGATGATGGTGGTGATGTTGATGCCATTACCGCAGCCACCATTACCGCAAGAGCCTACTGTGATGCGATCGACCGCGCTTTCAACACCTTTATGGCCAATAAAGATTCTATCATCAATAACGAAGTAGAAGAATAAGATATGGGACAATTGCAAAATTTCAGTAAGGGGTTTATCAAAGACAATCCGGTATTTGTATTGCTCCTGGGTCTTTGCCCTGCATTGGGTGTGACCACGTCGGCATTTAACGGTTTGGGCATGGGGCTGGCTACTACCTTTGTGCTGGTCTCTTCAAATATTGTTGTGTCGCTTATTAAAAACTTGATCCCGGCAAAAGTGCGCATTCCCTCTTTCATTGTGGTAATCGCTTCTTTTGTGACCATCGTCGAGCTCACCATGGAAGCCTTCATGCCTGCACTCTTCGATTCTTTGGGGCTGTTTATCCCGCTGATCGTGGTAAACTGCCTGGTTATGGGACGGGCGGAAGCATTTGCCAGCAAAAACAAACCCCTGAGCGCTATTGTCGATGGATTAGGCATGGGTCTCGGATTTGCCTTTGCCCTGACCATATTGGGCGGTGTGCGTGAGATCTTTGGTGCCGGTGAGATTTTTGGCCTGACCCTGTTTCCCGGCGACGGCATGCTGGTATTTGTGCTGGCACCAGGCGCCTTTATTGGCCTTGGCTATCTGGTTGCCCTGAATAATATCGTGAAAAAGAAACTGTATTAAATCATAGCGTCATGGAATATATTGTTATTATTATAGGTGCGGTCTTTGTCAATAACATTGTTTTGGCACAATTCCTGGGTATTTGCCCCTACCTGGGTGTTTCAGCACGTGTTTCCACGTCCATCGGTATGTCTGGGGCCGTCATGTTTGTCATGACTCTCGCCACGTTGGTTACATTTTTGATATTCAACCATATACTGGTCCCACTGGATATCACCTACCTGCAAACCATTTCCTATATCCTGGTGGTTGCATCCCTGGTGCAAATGGTTGAAATTATTTTGAAAAAGGTTAGCCCGGCACTGTTCCAGGCATTGGGGATTTTCCTGCCGCTCATTGTAACCAACTGCGCCATCCTGGGTGTGACCATCCTGGCTGTCCGCGAGGACTATGGGTTCCACTTACTGGAAGGGGTTGTCTTCGCCATCGGCAATGCGCTGGGCTTTGCCCTGACTATTATCTTGTTTGCCGGTATCCGCGAACATCTGGATATTGTTGAGGTACCAAAAGGGATGAGAGGCGCTCCCGCTGCGCTGGTAGTCGCCGGCATCCTGGCCCTGTCATTTATGGGGTTTGCCAATCTGGTGTAGATGTAAGGAAAAAGGTCGTAAAGGTCTAAAGGTCAAAAAGTCGAAATGTGGTGAAGTCACAGGGTTGCCCAAAGGAAGCCCTGAAGGCAGAACTGAACGGGGAACCCCGAAAAGTGTAAACAAATTTCAGGACGCTACACATGCTTTACCGTTTAGCGGAAGGTCTTGCGACGCAGAAACTCCCCTTTAGGAGTGGCTATCAAAACATCATTCTCCACCACAATCTCGCCTTTGGCGATTACCATCTGTGGATGCCCAATGGTTTCTATGCCTTCATAAATGTTGATGTCGCTGTTCTGATGGTGGGTAGCGGCTGTGATTTCTCGTCTCGCGTTTGGGTCCCATAATACAATATCTGCATCCGATCCCTCCTTGATAATCCCTTTCTGTGGATAGAGTCCGAATATTTCTGCCGGCTTGGTGGCTATAAGGTCCACAAATTGTTGGGTGCTGATATGGCCGCTTTTGACGCCATGGGTATACAGCAAGGCGAGACGGTGTTCCACACCTCCGGCACCGTTGGGAATCTTCCGGAAATCATTTCTGCCGGCTTCTTTCTGGTGCATGAAGAAAGGGCAGTGATCGGTAGCTACTGTTTGAAGTACCCCTTCTGCCAATGCCCCCCACAATGCTGCCCTGTTGGCGCTGCTTCGCAGAGGTGGACTAAGCACATAAGGTGCTGATTGTTCGAAGGAATGGTTGTACAAGCTTTCATCGAGCAGCAGGTGTTGCGGACAAACCTCTGCCATGACCGTTTGGCCTTTTTGTCTTGCATCACGGATATGTGTAATGGATGAAGCAGCTGATGTGTGTACGACATATATGGGGCATCTTGTTTTGCCGGCCAGGGAAATGGCCTTTTTCACGGCGTTGCTTTCTGTTTGGGCAGGCCTCGACAATGGATGGAAGGCGGGTGACAGGTTTCCGTCGCCGGCGAATGCATCGCGCAAAGCATCCACTTCATCTCCCGTCTCACAATGAAGGGTCACCAGCCCGTTGTTTAAAGCTACCGAACGCATTACGCCTTCCAGGGTCTCATCATCAACACCAATAGCGTCTTTATACGCCATGTAAAGCTTAAAGGAAGATATACCATCCTGGATACAGCTTTGTATCTCATCCGGAATGCTATCACGCCATTCTACCGGGCTGACATGAAAGGAAAAATCGGTCAGACAGTCACGCGCTTCATCCAGCCTGTTTGTTATCGCCTCTTGCAGCGACATGCCCTTTTGCGGCGTCACAAAATCTATAATGGTAGTAGTACCGCCCATCAATGCAGCCCTGCTGCCTGTATAGAAATTATCTGAAGAATAGCCCGCATTCGTTGGCAGGCTCATGTGCACATGGGGGTCAATCCCGCCAGGGAAAGCTAACATGTTGGAGGCATCCACCACTTTTACCTGGGTATCGGCCGGAATGTCAAGGTTTTGGGCTATCCGGTCAATGAGGTGCCCGTTAATCAAAATGTCTGCAACCTCTGTGTTTGTTGCATTGACAATGGTCGCATTTTTTATGAGTAACTGCATCTGTTTGCGGGAATGTATAAACGTTCTTAAATCATGTATCAGAGAAAGGTTGGTGTCATCTGTATCATGACAAATCCCCAGTGGGCGAATTCGTCCTCACTGCCTCCTTTGATGGCCGCCATCGACGCCGAACCAAACATGACCGCATACCCGGCTAAAATGTTTGTAAAGTCATTGATTTGGTAATTCAGCACCAGGTCGACTTCTGTGCCCAGGTATTTGTCCACAGCGATATCTGGATTCTCCGGATCGGGAAAGTTGTTTTCCAGGAAAAACAGATGAATATCTGCGGAAACGCTTGTTTGTGCATTTACCTGTATGGTGTTTCTCAGGTATGGATTGATAAGTCCGGCAAAACCTGTATGATCAGGGAAGTTGGTAAAATAGTCCATATAGCCGTTGCGACCGTGTCCGACACCAAAGAGGTCGTCAAAGGCGTTAAAGGAGTCGCCGGTATCCAGCCAGTCAATACCGGAGAACAGTTCCATACCGATTGTGGTGCTTAGGTTATCAGCCGGATTAGTGGAGGCTCCAGCCATCAAATAGTAAGCACTGATATCTCCCCCTGACGGTGTTTTTCCATGCTGATAGGCCGGGTTAACCCGTACCTGAAAACGTCCGGGGTCTATCATAAAGAAAGAAGACCAGGTAACCCTGAGGTTGAACGTTTCGGGATCATCAGGGTGCTCGTAGCCGTCGGCTATCCCCAGCAGGGACATTTCAACGGTAGGCGTCAGGTCTCTGTTATACCACAGGTAGTTTAATGTTTTATAATTCTCAAGGTTATAATAGGTATTGAACAACCTGTTTGCACTCTGGTTAAATGCAGCCCCAAAGTGAACCTCCCCCCCACGTTCGCTATTGTACTTAGCCACCAGGGCATCGTGCGTGCGGCCGGTAAGCGACCAGTTGTTGACAGCCATCAGGCGTTGGTTGTCGTATGTAAGTTCCTGGCGCCCTGCCTGGATACTGAAGTTGTCAAGTAAAGCGATGGACAGCCAGGCTTCGTAAAGCGTAAAAGATGGCTCATAGCCCCGTTGTGTTTCCTGGCCCCACAAACGTGCATCCTGTAGAGTCACGCGTGTGCGGATGTTATCCTCGTAAGTGTACGACAACGAGAGGCGGGTGCGCTGGTTGATCTGAGCGGCCGGGCTTGCATCTTCAGCCGGTAACTGACGGTAGCCATTCCGGAACTCTGCACGCGGACGGATTTCTCCATTCAAAGAAACCTGAGCTGTTACAGAAGTAAAAAGCCCAAGTATGAACAGAAATGTAATTGCTTTTCGCATATCGTTGTGTTTTTATCTTTAATAAACAAAAATAAAGAAAGTATTACTGATTATTGAACCCAACGCCGTCTATTTCCCTGAAGTCAAAGTAATTTTTGATTTTGTTCACGACTTGGAAATCAAAAAGTGTTTACATATCCCGGGATGGGATGGTCTTTTTTCTGCATTTTACAATCATTCATTGGCAATTTTTGACAAAATTTAGGGACAGTGCAAGGGTTTAACTTTTGCATATTCTCTTGCCATCAGCTGAAGCAGATGGCAAAGGATATATCAGGCTGCACTGT
>JAWLDT010000062.1:0-15436 GCA_041686485.1 Bacteroidales bacterium
TTTGCCCTGGCCTGGAATCATCCGCCGGGCGTCTTTCAATACTATCCAAATCTCCGCTGCATATCCTCTTTTGGTGCCGGTGTGGATCACCTTGTGCAAGACCCGGATATTCCAGCACATGTTGCCATCACACGCATTATTGATCCGCTGCTCTCGCAGGATATGTACGAATTTGCGCTGGCTGTTACCATGAAGCATTTCCGGAAATTATCGGTATTTCTTCGCTATAAGCTTGAAAAGCATTGGAGAAAACACCGTTACCAGCGCATCAGGGATGTTAAAGTGGGGTTTATGGGCACCGGCATGATTGGTGATCATGTGGCAAAGCAGTTTGGAAAGGTTGGGTTTGAGGTGACCGGTTGGGGCAGAACATACCGGGAAGAAAGGAATTACAAAAGGTATTACGGCCTGGGTCAACTGAACACATTCCTTTCCGAAACAGATATTCTTATCTGCCTGCTTCCGCTAACGGAGAGCACGAAAGGCATCATCAATTATGAACTGCTGATGACATTGCCACAGGGAGCATATGTAATCAATCTGGGCAGGGGACCACATGTGGTGGATGAAGACCTGATACGGGCGATTGATGATGGCTGCATTGCGGGCGCACATTTGGATGTGTTCGATCCGGAGCCCTTGCCCGCTGAGCATCCTTTCTGGTCTCATCCAAAGATCGACATCACGCCGCACGTAGCCAGCATCACCGATCCCTACGTAATCGCATCGCAGGTGATCGACAATTACCACCGGCTGATGAATAACAAACCCCTGCAACAGATTATCTCAAGAGAGAAAGGGTATTAAGTTCATACCAACCAAATGTGTAATAAACCCATACACGTAGCTAATATATGTTTGATTTTCTATGATCATGAAGAATTACAATATGGTATCATTCAACGGTATATTTCCGCCACTGCCAACTGCTTTTGATGAAAACCAGGAGCTATCGGCGGATAAAATCCGTTCCAACATCCGGATCTTAAGCCGGCATTCTCTTTCAGGTTTTCTCATCCTGGGCTCAAACGGTGAGTTGGTGATGCTCTCCGAGAATGAGAAGATTGCAGCATATGAGGCTGCCCGGGAAGCCATTCCTGAAAACAAGCTGATGCTTGCAGGCACCGGGGGAGAATCAACGCGCGAAACCATTCGTTTGACGAGAGAAGCTGCCCGGGCAGGCGCCGACGCAGCACTGGTTCTTAACCCCTTTTATTACAAAGGGCTTATGACCAAAGAGACATTGGTAGCCCACTACCATGATGTGGCTGAAGCCGCAGAAATTCCTGTGCTGATCTATAACATGCCGGCCAACAGCGGGATAGATATGACTGCAGAGATCATTTTGGAGATTGCAAGTCACGAAAACATTGTGGGTTTGAAGGATTCAGGAGGTAACCTGGCCAAAACAGGACAAATTGCTTATCTCGCTAAGCCAAACTTTCAGTTGCTCGCCGGATCGGCTGGTTTTCTATTGCCTGCCCTCAGCATGGGCGCTACCGGTGGCATATTGGCCCTGGCGAATATTGCACCGGCACAATGCATTACCATATATGAAAAGTTTCAGCAAGGTAAGCTTGATGAAGCCAGAATACTTCAGCAAAAGATGATCAGGCTGAACACGGCTGTTACCCGTCAGTGGGGCGTCCCTGCACTAAAGGCCGCCATGGACATGCTGGGCCTTTATGGCGGTCCGGCCAGGAAGCCGATACAACCAGTAACATCTAAAACCAGGGATGACCTGAGGCAACTCCTTGCAACGGCAGATATTCAATCGCTTGCAGGAAATGTATAAGACATTTGAATCGAATTACATATATATCAATACAACACAAAAAATAAACTACCACCATGACAACCCGAAAAACACTTATGATTCCCGGCCCCGTGGAATGCGAACAAAACGTACTGGATGCTGCAGGGGCACCACCACAAAGCCATACGGCACCTGATTTTGTCGCCTCTTTTGGCAATTGTCTTTCTATGATGAAAGAAATATGGAGGTGTCCCTCAGGACAGCCTTTTATTGTAGCCGGAACAGGCACACTGGCCATGGAGATGGCTGCGGCCAACCTTATTGAGGAAGGTGATCGTGCACTCGTTTTATCCACAGGGTATTTTGGTGCACGCTTTGCCACCCTGCTCGAACGTCATGGCGCCATTGTGACCACTTTGAAGGCGGCGCCGGGCGAGGTGGTTGCAACCGATGTCGTCGAAGCCGAATTGAAAAAGCATTCTTATAAGCTCATGACCTTCACCCATGTGGACACTTCCACGGCTGTTCGTGTTGATCCGAAAACGATCGGAGAACTTGGCAACAAATATGGGGTTCTCACCATCCTTGACGGGGTATGTTCTATCGGAGGAGAAGAGCTCAAACAGGAAGACTGGGGTATAGACGTAGCCCTGACAGCCTCCCAGAAAGCCCTTGGACTTCCGCCCGGCCTGGCCCTGATGGTCGCTTCATCCAAAGCCATGCAAACATGGCAAAACCGAAAAACGCCTGTAAAAAGCTATTATACGGATTGGGGTAATTGGCTGCCGATCATGGAAGCCTATGCATCCGGGAAGCCCGCCTACTTTGGAACCCCAGCGGTGACCCTTGTTTCAGCGCTCGAACGAGGGTTGGAAAATATACTGGGAGAAGGACTGAAAGAACGCATTGAAAGGCATCAAAAAATCGGAGCGGCTTTCCGAAAAGCCCTGGATGCATTGGGGCTGGATATGATAACCGCCTCTGAGGATATTGCTGCCAACACCCTTTCAGCCCCCCTCTTCCCCGACGGCGTAAAGCTGCCGTGCTTTATGAATGCAATGACCGAAACAGACATTATCGTAGCGGGGGGATTGCTGCCAGAAATCAAAGAAAAGTACTTCAGGATAGGTCATATGGGATCTGTTGTACCACTCGACCTGATTAACACCATCAAAGCCATCGCCCGGGCCCTCAATCAATGCGGACACAAAACCAACGAAGATGATGGCGTGAGGGTCATCGATGATCACTTCTCACGATAATTTCTGTGTTCTTTAGCCATACATTATACCGGCGGACAGTCAAAAATTAGACAATTTAACCGGTTGCAGGTGCTATGGATGATTTACCGGCCATTCTGCGCGCAACATCTCCGCAACCTTTTTGTCAATAGGCAGTGTAAACTCATCAGCCGAAAGTTGCTCCCGGGTTATCCAGCGACAGCTAATGGCACCTTCTTCCCGGCGGGTAAAAGCAAATTTATGATCGGAAACCGGTAGTTGTGCCGGTTCCTTCAAAGCCATCAAATAATAAATACTGATCAGTTGTTTCCCCGGTATAAACCGCGTAGCCTGAAAATAGTCGGTTGTATAATAATGCGACAGGATCGTCACCTCCTGATTAAGTTCTTCGAGACATTCGCGTTGCAGGCAGTCCAGGGTACCCTCACCATACTCCAGGCCACCACCCGGAAACTTGGTCATAGGGGTATCAAACCAGTATTCGTCACACACAAGTATCCGGTGATGATGAATGGCAATGCCATATACACGTATGATAAAGGGTTTTGCACTCAATGACATATTATACTGTAGCTGTTTGTTATCAATAAATCAATTTGGTTTGATGGCGCGTGTCATTTCCCTTTTACCGGCTGGCCCTGGCGGGTGCGACAGGCGAAACCCACACGCCCGCAACGCTCTTTTGACACTGCCTTTCGCGCAGTATGTGGTCAGGATGCCGCCAGGTTTCATAGCCCTGTAGATACCGGAAAAAACCGCTTCTGTCCAAATATCCGGCTGTACATGCGGGGCAAACGCATCAAACAAAACAAGTTCGAAATAGTGGTCAGGAAGCTCCACATCCTCAATATTCTCTTTATATTTCTTGAGGATAAAAGTGTGTCTTATAGTCAGCATTTGCAGGAAAGGTGCCCGGTGCATAGCCAGAAAATCATCTGTATGCGACCCATCGGCCAAAAGCCCCGGCAGATTGAGTACTCCTGCCTCCGCCATAGTCAGTGGAAAGGGCTCAATAGCATGGTATTCAATCTTTTTACCTGTCTTCACTGCTTCCTGCAAACAAAGGAAAGCATTCAAACCGGTACCAAAACCCACCTCCAACACATGCACAGGGTCAACATCAGGGTCAAGCTTGTTCATCCCCTCTTCAATAAATACATGCGAAGACTCCTGTATAGCCCCGTGCACCGAATGATAATGCTCATTGTATTGAGGAAGATATAATGTATGTGAGCCATCGGCGGTGATTTTGCACTCCCTGCGAAAAAAGGGGGATATGGAAGACATTTTTCAATAATTTTACTCAAATTTAAACAAAAACCTTCATTTTTTGATTGTATATTGTAGCATCAAATCATGTAGTTGCTAATCCAATCCATTACATACATGAAACAAATGAGTAAACTTCAGGTATGGCTGGCACAAACACGTGCCAACTTTCTCTTACTGGCTGTTTTCCTGGTTGCCATCGGGCTGGCCTACGCGGCAAAGTACAGCCCTGAAGCCGCTTTCAACTGGTGGCACGCTGTCGTTATTGTTATCGGCACGGTGTCGGCACATATCTCGGTCAACCTGTTCAATGAATTATCAGATTATTATACGAATATTGACTTCCTGACCAACCGTACACCCTTCAGTGGTGGCAGTGGCATGCTTCCCAAAGGGGAAACCAACCCGTTTCAGGTTAAGGTAGCCGCCATTTTCACCCTGTTACTCGCAGCAGGTGTCGGTATATACTTCTCCCTGATTTCGCACTGGAGTGTCGCCCTGATAGCTGTAGTGGGTGCATTTACAATCGTATTCTATACGAATATATTATCCAAGATTATGCTGGGCGAGCTGTTTGCCGGTATAGCATTAGGCACGCTTGTAGTGCTTGGCGCTTTCATTGCCATGACTGGCACGCCCGGTGTCCCGGCCGGAGAGCTCATTCCGCAGGAAGTGTGGTTAATCGCCATTCCACCAGGAATCCTTACTTCCCTGCTGTTGCTGTTAAATGAATTTCCTGACACCGAGGCTGACAAAGCCGGTGGACGAAAGCACCTGGTGATCCGGTTTGGCAGGCAACGGGCGGCCTATTTATACGCAGCCGGTATGCTGCTTACCTTTGGCATACTAATCCTGTTGCCAATCGTCGGAATAGCCTCTTTCTGGTTATACCTGGCGTTGCTACCCCTGCCTTTGGCAGTCAAGGCACTTCAGACAGCCATCAGGCATAACCAGGAAATGCCAATGCTAATGCCGGCTTTGGGGATGAATGTTATGGTAGTGCTGGGGACAGACCTGTTGATTGCCATTGCTATCATTATTCAGATCTGATATCAGAACCTGCGCAGGGCGGCCATATAATTAAGTGCTTCGCCCTTGTAAAACAGGGCAGCGGAAAGGCCGCATGCTTCGGCGATGGCTGACAGGTTATCAAAATCAATAAAAAGCCACCGGAAAGGCTGGCCTTCCAGATTTTTATAACACATCTGGTAATCCATTTCTCCATAATATCTGTCGCCAAGAGGTAAACACACCGAACCATCTTCATCTTCATAGAAGTAAAGAATATCGGTCGATTCCATAAAGATCACCCCTTCCGGATGCAGTAGCTTACGGGCATGTTCCAGCATTCTTTTCAGACCGTCAAAATCCCCGGCGATACCAGCACCATTCATCAAAAATAACATGGTATCAAAGGGAGCTTGTTGAAAATCAAAAAAATCAACACAGTGAACATGCTGTACACCCCGTTTCTTCATCACCGCAACCGCTCCGGGGGAAATATCAATGGCTGTTACCTGACAACCGGCCTTTTGTAATGCCAGTGCATGGCTTCCGGCGCCGGCTCCGACATCCAGCACCCTTCCCCGGCAATGCTCCAGCACATGCAATTCACCGGCAGGCATCTGCTCCCAGCTGCGAAAGAGGTACGACACAGGCAAGGTCTCTTCGATGTCGGGCAAGAGCCTTACTGTGATCGTGGCACCGTCATCACCATTGAAATAATCCGTCATGGCCCTGCCAAGAACATCGGGTTCCGCTGTTTTATCCATGGGTATCTTGTTCGTGTTTCATCAAAAGGCAGGCATCGCCGTAGCTTAAAAAACGGTAGTCATTTTCCAGGGCGTGCCGGTAAATGTTTTTCCACTCCGGGCCAACAAATGCAGCTACCAGCAACAACAGCGTACTGCCCGGCTGATGAAAGTTGGTCACCAGGGCATCTGTCATCTTAAAATGATAACCCGGAAGGATGATCAGGGATGTTTCACCGCGGATCTGATCAAGCTCCTGCCGGGCGGCCCATTGCAACAAGGCGTGCAGGGCATCTTCCACGGCGGGAAGCGCTCCCTGCCACCCGTAAGGCGTCCATTGCGGCAAAAACAGCACATCGCCGGAAGGCATAACCCCTCTGGTCATCAATGCGCCGATCCAGTAAAGGCTTTCCAGGGTGCGCATACTCGTTGTACCCACACTGACCACCTTCCCCTTTTTTTCCAAAAGACGACGGATCATGCTGCAATCCACCTGAAACTGTTCTTCATGCATGCGGTGTTCCCCGATAGTATCGGCAGTAACCGGTTTAAACGTGCCAGCCCCGACATGAAGTGTGACAAACTCACGGGAAATATTTTTCTTTTCCAACTTCCTGAAGACATCAGCTGTGAAATGCAGGCCTGCCGTTGGAGCCGCAACAGACCCCGCATCACGGGCAAACACAGTCTGATAGGTCACCCTGTCACCCTCCTCTGCTTCCCGGGTAATATAGGGGGGCAAAGGGGTCTTACCGGCCAGTTCCAGAACCTCTCCAAAACTCAGTTCTGCCGGCTCCCATGAAAACCCAATGACATAACCATCTTCATGCTTCTCTTCCATAACAGCCTGCAAATGAAACTGTCCTTCCGGATGCCTGATCTGAAGGGTATCCCCTTTCCACCGACGGGCATTACCAACCAGACAATGCCAGCGTACAGGAGATGGACTCCCGAGCGCAAGTTGAACATCCTCCACAGGGAACAGCGGGTTGAGGCAAAAGAGTTCGATGCGTGCACCGGTCGGCTTAAAAAACACCAGTCTTGCCTGTACAACCTTCGTATTGTTCAACACCAGCATACTTCCATTTTCCAGAAAGGTATCAAGTGAGCGAAAATCAGAATTAATGATCCTGTTATCTTTATAGACAAGCAAACCGGAAGCGTCACGTTCTGCCAGCGGATAGGAAGCGATACGCCCCGCCGGCAGATCATAGGTGTAATCATGTATGGAAATATCCCGAATGTCCATCTTTCAGCCTGTCAAAATTATGCTGCATCCTGATCTGTCGTGCTCCCTTGCCACATCCCTTCTATCCCGCTATAACATCAAAAATGCGTCTATACAACTATTTATGTAGTGCCCTCTCCCATCTTCTGCTTTCTATTCTCCAGCGCAGCAATCGTCTTTCTGTTTTCAGGATTTACGATCTCCTTCCCTTCCGGGATATAAAGGTAGTTGATGGTAGATTCATAAGCTTTATGAACCACGGGTCGCACAATTTTCATGGTACTGTTCATCAAGCCGTTGGCTTCGGAGAATGGCTCGCTGATAACGGCCACTGCAGCGGGAAGCCACCGGGGCGGGAACATTCCCTCGTAATCTCCCCCCGGCAAAAATCGATCCAGCTCATGGCGTATCTTTTTAAGAGCAGCCTCCTGCCCTTCTCTGCTTCCGGGTTCCAGCCCCTGGCTGTCCAGAAATGTACGCATAGTGGACGTATTGATCACCACCAGTCCGACGGTATATGGATGCTGGTTGTTGTACAGCATCACCTGGTCAAGGAATGGTGAGCGCTCCACGATGGCCTCTTCTATCCCTTCCGGGCTGTATTTCTCTCCATCGCTTCCAATAAGAAGGCTTTTGGTACGTCCCAAAACATAGAGGTAGCCGTCATTATCAAGATAGCCAAGATCGCCGGTGTGCAGCCAACCATCCCGAAGAACATCGGCTGTGGCAGCTTCATTGGCCCAGTAACCTTCCATCACGTTCTCACCACGCACCACGATCTCTCCCTGCTGCCCGATAGGTAACTCCATACCATTCTCATCACAGATCTTCAGGTCGAGCCAGGATACCACCTTGCCCGAAGAGCCAAGCTTGTGAAATTCAGGTGTATTTGATGAGATGACAGGGGCTGCTTCTGTAAGTCCATATCCCTGGTACATTGGTATGCCAATGGCATAAAAAAAGCGCTGTAACTCAATATCGAGAAGAGCACCTCCTCCAACAAAAAAATTCAGTCGACCACCAAACCCTTCGCGTACTTTCTTAAAAAGCAGCATATCAAAAATGCGGTAGGGAAGCTTTAACCAGGAGCGCATGCCAACACCACGGTTGTATCCTTCCCTGTTATAGGCATAAGCGATCTTCATACCGAGACGAAAAAGCCACCTGGCAATCCTTCCTTTTCCCCGGACACCTTTTTCAATATTTCCACGAAAATTTTTAGCCAGAGAGGGTACACTAAGCAGGAAATGGGGTCGCACCTCCCGTATGCAAACCGGAATATTCCGCAATGTCTCGTTAAGGGTTCTGCCGAGTTTCAGGGAAGCCAGGCTGGCGCCATTGCGAATAAGGGCATAGATCCCGACGGTATGGGCAAATGAGTGATCCCAGGGCAATATGTGCAGGGAGGTATATTCCTGCGGAACATCGAAAATGGCGGTGGCCTGTTCCACATTACGCAGGTAGTTCTGATGTGTAAGTATGATGCCCTTGGGGTCAGCAGTAGTACCCGAAGTATAACAGATGTTCGCATAATCGCCCGGGTTCAGCGATTCTTTTGCTTTTTCAAGAAGGGTGTTGTATTTATCATGGTGATCGTCTCCCTGTTGGCGGACATCCCCGATGTAGTATATCGGCTGTGTATACCTGTGTCTGGCGAGCTCCATCTCTTCATCCGGGGGGTCAAGTACGATAACAAAAGAAAGCGTGGGCAGGCGATCCATCAAGGCAAACACCTTATGCTGATGTTTTCCGGACACAATAATTCCCCTACAGCCGGCATGTTGCAGCCTGAAATGTAAATCAGCAGGTTCATCAATTTTGACAGATAACGGCACAGAAATGCCTCCGCAATACAGAACGGCCAACTCACTGATCACCCAGTCATTTCTGCCTTCAGCAATCAGGGCTATCCGGTCTCCTTTTTCCACGCCAAGATCCAGCAAGCCACGGGCTGTCCGCCTCACTTGTCTGGCTGTTGAGGAATAGGTCATCCCTTCATAAGTTGCCAGTTTCTTTTCCCATAGCAGTACATTGTCGGGAAATCTATCCACGCTGGTTTCAAAAAGGTGGGGCAAACTGTTATATTCCATCATATTGCTCGATATGTTTGTATGAACATGGATTGTAATCCTCGTCAGATAATAAAAAACTGTCAAAAATACCAGCAAATAAACTAATTTTGCCGATGTTTAACAACAAAATTTTGTTCCTCATACATTCGAATTAATCAACTGCATGTCGATGCTGCTATGCCGGTTAAGTCGAAAGTTTTTTCCAGCATCAGGACCTGGGCAAGCTAAACTAGCGTTGACCGGACAACAGGAACATACATTTACCTGATAAATCTATTCGTCAATGTTCAGACCGATATTTTTTGATGCCATACAGAAGTACAGTAAAAAAACTTTTTTTACCGACTTAACTGCTGGCATCATCGTAGCCATTGTCGCCCTGCCACTGGCGATAGCCTTTGCTATTGCCTCAGGTGTTCCGCCAGAGATGGGGCTTATAACGGCTATTGTTGTCGGTTTTATTGTTTCCTTACTTGGAGGCAGTCGGTTTCAGATAGGCGGGCCATCAAGTGCGTATATTGTGGTCATTTACGGTATTGCTCAACAATTCGGGCTTCAGGGTGTTGTTGTTGCCTCCATAATGGCTGGCGTCATTCTGTTGTTTATGGGGCTCATACGCGCCGGCACCGTCATACAGTTTATGCCTTTCCCGATCGTAGTCGGATTTACCAGCGGGATCGCCCTGATCATTTTTACCTCACAGATGCAGGATTTCTGGGGAATTCCGGGGAATAACCTGCCGGCTGAACCTGTCGGAAAATGGATATATTATTTCAGACATCTGGCAGAGATCAACTATGTTGAAGGCGCCATGGGCACACTCACGGTAGCCATTACGTTATTATGGCCCAGGATATACAAAAAAATTCCGGGCTCGCTGGTAGCCATTATCCTGATTACGATACTAAGTGGTTTTCTGGGGTTGAACCTGGAGACGATCGGCAGCCGGTTCGGTAGTTTTTCAGCTTCTTTTCAACTGGCCAGTTTTGCCGGTGTAGATCTGGAGCTGATACAGCAACTGATCGTGCCGGCGTTTACGCTTGCCATGCTTGGCGCCATTGAGTCCCTGTTATCAGCCATCGTAGCTGATGGTGTTACCGGTTACCGGCACCGCCCGAACACCGAACTTATGGGACAGGGGGTTGCCAACATATTATCCCCGTTGCTTGGCGGAATGGGCGGTTCAGGAGCCCTGGCAAAAACCATGACCAACATACGTAACGGCGGTAAAACACCCATGGCCGGGATGCTTCATGCAGCCATACTAATCATTTTTGCCATGTTCCTGGGCCGCCTGGCCATGATGATACCGTTGACGACCCTGTCTGGCGTACTCGTCGTTGTTGCTTATAACATGAGTGAATGGCGCTCATTCAGAAACATCATGCGAAGTTCACGGGGTGAGGCTACCGTGCTGCTGACCACATTCCTGCTGACGATCTTCGTAGGATTGAACTTCGCGATTCCCTTCGGCATTATCCTGGCTATGATACTATTCATCAGAAGGGTGATGGAAACATCTGATATCGAAGTCCTTCAACACGAAGTAGAGGACGAACGGTCTCATATTTCAGAGGAGAGCGAAACCCTTGTTATCCCTAAAGGTGTTGAAGTCTTTCAAATCAAAGGGCCTTTCTTCTTTGGTATTGCCAATAAGTTCGAAGAAGCCGAACAAGAGATACACGAGATTCCCAGAGTGCGTATCATCAGGATGCGAAGAGTGCCCTTCATCGATTCTACCGGCCTGAAAAACCTGCGCAACTTTTATGAACGCTCAGAACATCACAATACCCACATCATCTTATCCGGCGTAACAGAAAAAGTACTACAGGCCCTGAAAAATGAAGGTCTGTATGATGATATTGGTGAAGATAATATCTGTCCGGACATTGAGTCTGCCCTTGAGCGGTCCAAGACCCGTATAAACGAAGACTAAAGCAAGCCACAGGCGATTATAGCAGATGTCACCTCATCCATGCCAGGATCCATCTTTCGCATATGATGCAAAAAAAGGGCCTGCAACTGCTGATTTGAGAAAGTTACAGGCCCTTACAGGTTCCAGTAAGGAATTATGGTTTGACTGGTAGTCCGTTAACAGTCAGAAGGGGAATTCATCAGCCTTTGATCTTATCCTCAACTTTTTTAACGATCTCCGCTTCCTTTTCTTTGGCTGCTTTTTCTATTTCCACCCCTTCTTTATACAATTTTTCATAGAACGCTTTATCTTCAAGCCCCCCGGCATTGATCCTGACATTCATAAACGCTCCGATTACGGCGGAACGGGCGCATAAGGCGCCTACACCGGCATCGGTAACAGAATTTGGGTTTCCTTTATCAACCATGGCTTCCATAACCTCCATTGATTCCAGGGCTTTCTTCATGATCCGGAATGGAACTTCGATGGCATGTTTTGTGGCATTTTGAATGGCCTCATTACGCAGCTTTTTGTCTTCATCGGTTTTCTTTGGCATGCCGAATGCTTCCATGATACAGTTAAAGGCACGTGTATCCTCATCTATCAGGTTAAGCAGCTCATCTTTAATGGCCTGGCCTTTTTCCGCCCACTGGCTATATTTTTCCCAGTACTCGTCCCAACCACGCTTGTGCGATGAGAGATTGGCAACCATTGTGCCAAGCGATACGCCAAGAGCTCCTACATAGGCCGATACAGAGCCGCCTCCGGGAGCCGGAGACTCACTTGCTGTTTCATCGGCAAAGCCGGTAACGGTCATATCAACCAGCTTCTTTTCTTCCTGCCCTTCATCGATCATGTACTCAATGATCTTCTCCTTCGGATTGAAAGGTTTAAGTTCATCCAGACCCATGGATTTTACGGCGATCTTGATCAGTTCAGACTCGGAAATGCCAAGGCTGCGCTGTTGTTTTTTGAGAAAGTATTTACCGGCATCCAGCATGGCTTGTAATGGAACCAGTCCCACCAGCTCAGAACCCGTGACACGAAGGCCACGCGCACTGGCTTTGGCAGCAGCCTCATCAAAAGCTACATGCAGGGGCGTAACGCTAATATTTGTCAGGTTTAATGACAACTGCGCAATGCCATATTCCTCAATATACCAGCCAATGCCCTTTACCGCTTTCAGGCTTCCGGGGATATACACCGGATCTCCTTTATCATCCTTTACGATCTTTCCGGTCAGGGGATGACCCTCTCTTTTTACACGGCCTTTCTCACGGATATCGAAAGCAACAGCATTGGCACGACGGGTCGAAGTGGTATTCAGGTTAATATTATAGGCAACCAGGAAGTCGCGGGCACCCACAGCAGTAACACCGCTTTTCTCATTCAGTTTAGCAGGACCATAGTCCGGGCACCACTCGGGTTGTCGCAGCTTTTCAGCCATCGCTTCATACTCGCCACTGCGGCAGTTAGCCAGGTTTTGACGCTCCGGTTGCAGGGCAGCATTCTCATAACAATACACAGAAATACCCAACTCATTACCAATACGTTCAGCCAGCTTATGGGCATATTCCACCACCTCTTTCATGGAAATATTGGCGACAGGCACCAATGGGCAAACATCCGTAGCACCCATCCGTGGATGAGCCCCTTTATGGTTTCGCATGTCGATCAGCTCGGAAGCCTTTTTGACCGCCCGGAAGGCAGCCTCAATAACTTCATCCGGTGTACCGACAAATGTGACCACCGTACGGTTGGTATCTTTTCCGGCATCCACATCCAACAATTGTGTCCCATCAACAGCTTCAATCTCGCGGGTGATGGCATTGATAACCTCCATATCTTTCCCTTCACTAAAGTTGGGGACGCATTCGACTAATTTCTTCATATGAAAATATATTTAAGTGACTAAAAAGTATTGTTACAAAAGCTTGGAGAACAGTTACGAATATAAAAAAAAAGCCCTTAACGAAAAAGGGCTTGGGGTATACACATAAAAAGCAATACATATTATTTTCTGCGTTCTTTGATACGGGCTTTTTTGCCTCGCAGGTTCCGCAGGTAAAATATGCGTGCCCGCCTTACAAGACCACGGCGGTTCAACACAATCCGCTCGATGAACGGAGAGTGTATCGGGAAAATACGTTCAACGCCGATATTCCCGGATATTTTGCGAACAGTAAAGGTTTCTGAAACACCACTGCCCCGGCGCTGAAGGACTACGCCCTGAAAAGGCTGCACACGCTCTTTGTTTCCTTCCCGGATCTTATAATATACCGTAATGGTATCACCAACCTGAAAAGCAGGCCATTCCCTTTTCTCCACGAGGGTGTCCTGAACAAAATTCATTATTTCCGTCTGATTCATCGCTATATCTTTTTTGTATGTTTATTCCGGGTTCTCTTAAAAGGAGTGCAAATTTAGGGATTTATTTCCAATAACAAAACCATTCTCTCGATTTTTTCTTTACCAACCAGCTCCCCGGGGCGTGCCATTATTCGACACTATCATCCAGCAAGCCCGGCCGGCGCTCCTTTGTGCGCAGCACCGCCTGTTCGTACCGCCATTCTGCTATTTTACGATCATGTCCGGACAAAAGAATATCCGGAACCTTCCATCCTTTGTAATCAGCAGGCCGGGTATAGACTGGTGGTGACAACAACCCATCCTGGAACGAATCAGACAGCGCCGAAGTCTCATCACCAAGTACACCAGGTATCAGACGAATTACCGCATCGCTAAAAATGGCAGCCGGTAACTCACCACCCGACAACACATAATCCCCGACAGAGATCTCCCGCGTGATCAAATGTTCCCGAATGCGTTCATCAATCCCTTTATAATGACCACAGAGGATCAGCAGATTTTCCCTGGTAGAAAAATTGTTAGCCATGGGCTGATCCAGCAAGTCACCATCAGGTGTCATGTATATCAGCTCATCATAATAGCGCCGGGCACTCAAAGACTCTATGCAACGAGCTATGGGTTCTATCATCATCACCATGCCGGCCCCGCCACCAAAGGGATAATCATCAACCCGCCGGTGCTTGTCACGGGTATAATCCCGAATGTCATGCAGATGAACCTCCACCAGGCCTTTGTCTACAGCCCGCTTTATTATGGAATGGGAAAATGGCCCCTCAAACATGCCCGGAAATATGGTCAGGATATCTATGCGCATAATTTCAGAAAAATAACATCGGTCAATATGAAGGCTTCAACAAGCAAGCCCGGCACCTTCGGGGGTTGAAACACAGGTTGTTTTTCTGCAAATTTAGTATTAACTATCGGTTTTCAACCTATTTGGTCGATATTCATTGGTTAGCGAGGGCAAATACCTCTTCCCCCTCATAAATACTGGTTTCCGGGGAAGCCACTAAAGCAGCTTTGACCATCGCACGGGCCACAGTATCTGCATGAATTGGACTCAACTTGCGCATTACCCCTACACAGTTTAACAACCGCAACACAGCGACACCGGCATGTTCCAGTATTCGCTTTTCATGACGGATGCCCGTCAGTGCGCCGGGCCGGATAAAAATCCGCCGCTCAAATGGCAATTGCCGGAGGTCCTCTTCCAGCTCTCCCTTCATCCGGAGATAAAACAGGCGGGATTGTGCATCTGCTCCTGCTGATGAAACCAGAACCACAGCCGGAACATTATTCGCAGAGGCAGCTTCCGCAACACGATACTGATAGGTATAGTCCACTTTGTACTGGGGCTTTTTTCCACCGGCTTTGGTACGTGTTGTACCTAAACAGAGATACAGAACATCTCCTTTTACCAGACTTGCCCAGCTGCCGGTATCATTAAAATCAATGGTGTGCTCCGTCAGTTTGGGATGAGCGACCTGTGTAGGACGGCGCGTAAGAACCCTGACCCCGTTAAAACGCTCATCTGCCAATAACTGATTCAGAAGATGTGAGCCAACCAAACCGGTAGCTCCTATGATAACTGCCTGCTGCTTCATCTGTTTATATTTCGTTAATATTTGTAATTCAATGTTTTGTAACTCTGTAAAGGTAGAAGTTAGATTTTAGAAGTTAAAAATTAGAAGGTAGAAGTTAGATGTTAGAATTCACCGTTTACCGTTCACTTTTTGTGACAACTCAAGCGCTGTCATTACGGTAGCCCCACTTGGGGAAGTAGTTGAGGCCAGTCAAGCCTGCACTTTTCACTTTTCACTTTTCACTTTTCACT
>JAWLDT010000063.1:0-7216 GCA_041686485.1 Bacteroidales bacterium
ATTTGATGTTGATTATGAAACAAATGCCTGGATTTACAAGGGGGTTGTTGGCGATCAGGGATTGATGGCCATTGAAGACGGATATTTTCCCCAGGCAGGGCGGCAGTTTATGGCCGGGCTGAACCTGCGCTTCTAGACTACTTGTTTAGATTTTAGATGGCATTTTTTGTAAAAAATTCTTAAAATACAAAAAGCCCTGTAAATTATTTTTACCTTTGTGTTTGTTGTTTTGTCTCGGCATCTTGACTGATGGGTTGGATTATCATTTTGTATCCCATGGCAACATTATACATATAAGATTATGGCCAATAAAAAGATATTGCTTATTGATGACGATCCGGTTGTATGCAGCCTGGCTTCCGGCATCCTTCGCAAAAAGGGTTATGAGGTTCTGACTGCCAAAGAAGGGCAGGAGGGGTTGTCGCTGGCCCGTGACAATGAGCCTGATATGGTTATTGTTGACTATCAGATGCCGGGAATGTCCGGCATCGACGTGCTGAACCGGTTAAAGGAATTTGCACCAGAGCTTCCAGTTGTGATATTAACGGCTTATGGTGATGCTTCGCTTACCATCCAGTCCATTCAGACAGGTGCGTTTGATTTTATTGAAAAACCGATAAACCCGAAAGAGCTTCTGGAGGTTATTAAAACTGGTTTGGATACTGTAGCGAGTTCTGAAAAATATAAGGATGCCGTTACGGGTGTAGACAGGATGCGGGATGAGAACCTGCTTGTTGGGAAATCCCGGTCTATGCGTAACATCTTTAAACAAATTGGACGTATATCGCAAAACAATGTCAATGTGCTGATCAGTGGCGAAGTGGGTACGGGTAAAGAACGGCTTGCCCGGCTGATCCACCTCTCAGGTAAGAGTAAGCATGAACCTCTGGTCTATTTGAATGCGGCAACGCTGGATGATGATTTTCTGTCAGATAATATTGCCGATGAAAGCGATAAAAGCAACGGCCGGCAACAGAATGTCATTCATGCAAAACTAAATGAAGCCGGTCAGGGTTCCATTATGATCGATGAGGTTGATAAACTTACATCCGATATGCAGATTCGTCTGCTGAACTACCTGAATCAATATGGGTATGATATAGATGGATCAAACAAGCAGCAGACCAGGGTTATCTCCATTACCTCCAATGAAATATCTGCGCTGGTTCGTCAGGGGCTTTTTTCGCAGGAACTGTATTATAAATTGTCCGTCTTTTCCCTACACTTACCTCCCCTGCGTGAAAGAAAAGATGACATTGAACCATTGGTAAGCCATTTGTTGCAGGAAATCAACCCCATGGTGGATCACCACGTCACGCGTATTGAAGATGGCGTACTCCCCTTGTTGAAATCCTATGAATGGCCGGGGAATGTCCGTGAGCTTAAAAATGTTCTGATGCAGGCGCTGGTATTGTCACAGGGAGAAATTCTTGAAAAAAAATACATCAAGATAGACGGTCATACCGAGCAGAAGGAAACCCGGGAGCCTGATGACCAACCCCCCGTGCCTCTGGCTGAAGTTGAAAAAGAACATATCGATAAGGCACTTAGATATACAAACTGGAATAAACAGGATGCCGCCGCCTTGCTGGGTATTACCCGTCCGACACTCAATGCCAAAATCGAGAAATACGGGTTAAATCGATACTAAATCCCCTCAGAAAATTTCATTTAATTAAAAAAGCTGGTCTGTGATAAACAGGCCAGCTTTTTTACGTTATACAGCAGTTTTCGTAAATATCGTTTATTTAAAAGTAAATAAAATATACGATAATTATGTTAAAAACAAAAAAAGTTTACAAAAAATTTGGTAATGTGAAAAATATTTTCTTATCTTTGTATCAGAAGTTACAGAAACGTAAAAAAAGCTGTTATGCGTATATTTCTCATCATATCGCTCGTCTTTGTTTCGCTTGCCATTGGGCTGCCTTCTGATGCATCTGCTCAGGCTAGTGCAAGTGTAGGTTATACCATTGTTGTTTCTGAAGATGCACTTGCATCTAATAATAGCCCGAACCCGCGTGGAAGCATGCCGGAATTTCAGGAAGACCGCGAGACACGTGAGACACTTGAAGATCGGATGACAAATAGCACTTCCCTTTCGGTTAGCATGGAAAGAGAGGATGCTGAAGCCCATGGGGATTATCAGCAGTCTTTCGAAACAGAACTGAATCCGGCTAACTCGCATAATATACGCCATGCCTTTGAACAAAGTGCAGATGCTCCCACCTCAGCAAACGCCCCTGTGCTTGCAGAAGAAATCAAACAGGAAGACGATGCTGAATATCGCGTGGTGATGGAGTTTAACTAATATCCCCGTTTTGTATTCTGAACAAACTTAATTATCGCCCAGGTTCGTGGGTCTTATTCCGGCTTTTTATGTATGGCGTAGTGGCGCCATTTTTCAATAACCTGCTGCATGTCGGATGCAAGGGGAGAGTCGAATTGTAAATATGCCCCGGTAACAGGGTGCGAGAAGCCGAGTGTTTTTGCATGCAGGGCATGTCGCGGAAGGATGGTGAAACAATTCTTTACAAACTGTTTGTATTTTGTATAGGTTGTGCCCTTCAGGATTTGGTCGCCGCCATAGGTGTCATCATTAAACAAGGGGTGTCCGACATATTTGAAGTGCGCCCTGATCTGATGCGTGCGACCAGTTTCGAGTTTGCATTCCACAAGGCTTACATAGCCAAAACGTTCCAGTACTTTATAGTGGGTTACCGCATGTTTGCCATAATCCCCGGCCGGGAATACGGTCATGACTTTTCTGTTTTTCAGGCTTCGTCCGATGTTGCCTGTGATGGTGCCTGAATCTTCTTTTACATCGCCCCAGACCAACGCGTGATAAACCCTGTCGATCTCCCGGTCGTAAAATGATTTTGCCAGCTTTGTCTGTGCAAGTTCGGTTTTGGCGATCACTATCAGTCCGGACGTATTTTTGTCAATACGGTGCACCAGCCCGGGCTTTATTTCTTCTTCATTTTGATGAGGGAGGTTTTCAAAATGATATACCAGGGCATTGACCATGGTGCCGGTATAGTTACCATAACCGGGATGAACCACCATACCGGCTTCCTTGTTAACGATCACCAGGTGGTCGTCTTCGTATTCAATGTTCAGTGGTATGTTTTCAGGTAGCAGCTCAACTTCCCGGGGCGGATGAGCCATCACGATACTGATCTGGTCGCCGGGTTTGACCTTGTAATTGGGCTTTACTGCCTCTCCGTTTACCAGTATATTGCCTGCTTTGGCCGTGTTTTGAATTTTATTCCGGCTGATGCCCTCAATTTTCGCATACACGTATTTGTCAATACGCAGCAGCCCCTGACCCTTATCTACCACAAAACGGTGGTGCTCATACAGGTCCTGCTCCCCCTGTTCATGATCCTGAAAATGCTCCTGCGGCTCCGTGGTTTCCATATATGTTGATTTTCTCCTTCGGGTGTTAGCTTCCCGCTTTTTTCACCGTTCACCTTCTTCCTTTACGCAGCCCAAGTGCTGCGTCTACCACTGTCACCGCACCACCACAAACCTGGAACTGCTGATCTTTTTATTCTGCGGACTGACAAGGCGCAGGAAGTAGATCCCGTTCGGCAGGGATGACACATCAACCGTTGATGAAAAAGCCCCGCTGATTACCAGTCTGCCACGGGCATCAATAATTTGTATGTCAGCATTTGCGGTTGGAATATCCGGATCATCAAGACGTATGTGCAGCTGCTGTCCGTTGACCGGGTTTGGGTAGAGTGTCATCGCCAGTTCCTCTGCCACCGGCGTGTGTGTGCCGGTGATCTGATCCCGTTTCATGACAGGCCGGATCATGGGTACGCCGGACTCCGTTGAATACAACCAGCCTTCGCCGCCCCCTGCATCGAAAAGAACGCGTTCGTTCATATTATTGGTCATGTCATAGCCTATGGCAATGGCTTTGTTAATGGTTACAGGATTTGCGTTTTGCTGCAGACCAACATAAAAGGTGTCTTCTACCAGAACCGGCTGGTCAGGTTCGATGCTTACAAATCGGTTTCTTTCAAAATCTGACATGGATAAAGGTTCCCCCGAGCGATAGAGCTCCTCCTCCGGGTCGAGGCTGTTCCATACAATAAGGTCAAACATCGCCTCACCGGCCTGATCATTTAGGGTTTCTGCAAGAAAGACCTGAACAGCCTCGAGGGTGTCCGGGTGCTCGGCAAAAAACTGGACGGCCCGCTTTGGCTCAAAACCTTTTACGACCTGGATCAATTCAGGTTTGCCGTCATCATAGGCGAAGTAATTGGAGAATCGTTGTCTGTAGGCAATGGTGTCGTTACGCGGATACTTATCACCGGTGGCACCCTCCCTGAGGATGTGTACAATATGGAATTCACGCATGGTGGCCGGCGCTGTCGGCAGGGGGTTATTCAGGACAATGGGTTCGCTATGCGGGGCATAATCCTGATAGCCGTCTTCAGCAAACGGGGAGATCACAAATGAGCCACCCGAGTTGGTTTTGAGGGTGTTGCCGTCTTCATCCTGAATAACATATTTATAGGTATAATTATAGGTGTTGTTATCCAGATTGGTGATGTTGTTTGTAAAATTATTGCGCAACACCTTTTCCGGGTTCGCTATATATTGTGACCAGGGCATGGCGGTCATGTTTCTCAGAATCGATTGCGCCGGTGAGGCAAAGGCAACATCATAATACGTGGAGTCGAATACACTCCTGCCATGGTCCATATATACGTAGTCGAGGTTCCAGATGCTGCGTGTGCCGGAAAGGTTCCATTGTTCCCCCGAGGGTATGGCTGCCTCATTGCGGAAACGGAACCGGAAATCTTCCCTGAAATAGTCTTCATCGACAATGGGAATGGTCACACGTTTGAAGTAGGGGAAAGTATCCCGGGAGAATGCTTCGAGCTTTTCACCCTCGGCATGCCATACTTCCTGCCAGTTATCTGATTCCTTATCATTATTCATCTCATTATCATCCCTTGTAGATGTGCCATGTGTTTTGTTTTCACCATTATTGTCAGCAGGAAGATAGAACTCAAGGATCAGCTTGTCATTCTCAAGGGGATCACCACCCTGGCCCTGGGGTTGGTAATAGAAGCTCAGTACGACCGAGTCGGCAGGGGTGAGCTCATCAAGCTGAATAGGATGGGAGGTAAGGTTATCGGCCCGGAATAGGATATTGTTTTGTTCTGCATCTTCATATATGTTGCCTTGCTCATCCAGCAGGTCAAAGGTAGCTGCATTGTATGTTTTCGGATGCACGGCATACCCGCTGTTGATGAAAACATCATTGTCGGCCCATAAATTATTGTCCGGGTAGGGACCTTCATAGGTAAAGTCATCCCAGAAAGGCAGGGTCAGTGGCAGGTCAGTATCTTTTGTGGTTGTTAAATGGGTATTCAGGGCTTCTGCTGACTTTTCGGGGTTGTATTGCAAGGGCAACAAAACCTCCTGGGCATGTAAGGATGCCGGTAACATTAACAGCAACAGCAACAGCAACAAGGGCAATACAGACTTTATTCGCATAGGATTAATTGTCATCATTATCGGGTTCCTCGGGGTAACGGTACCAGACATTCACAGATTCACCTTTCGGAATGATTTTGCCCTCCCGGTGTTCGGGTTCCTGCCTGAATACCCTGGCACTATCGCGGGGCACGCCATCCTCAAAGGCTTCCATGCCCAGCTCCAGTTCGGCTTCCTGCAGGATATCCCGGACCTCTTCCGGTGTTTTTCCGGCAAGGTCGGGCATTGGAACGGACAGCAATTGTTCAAGGTATTCCTCAAAGTCAAATTCATCCGCTGAACGGTAATAAAGGTTTACCGTGCTGCCTGCTTCCAGGTATTGTTCTTTATCCAGTGGGTCGGGTTCCTGCAGGTACACCTTGATATTCTCTTCATTGTCATCCATATAGGTTTCTTCACCTATATTGAGTGCGGCGTTGTTAAGGCTTCTGATAGCTTCTTCGCGCGGCATGCCGATTACAAGCGGCACCTGGGTTACATTTTCGCCCAGTCCTTCACCAAGCACAAGGTCGATGGATGTCCTTTTTTCCACAGGAGTGCCCGGTTCTATGGGACCATCTTCATATTTTTGTTCCAGTACGGCATTGCGTGCGATATCCGGCTGGTACTCCAGCCGCCCGACTTTTAAACCGTGGGTTTCAAGGATTGTCATCGCCTGGCGTCGCGAAAGGTCAACCAGGTTCGGCATAGGTACCATTTCGGGAATTTCTGCTACCGTCGTTAAATAAATGGTGCGGTTGCGCTTCACTTCTGTTCCTGGTGAAGGATCCTGCCTGGCAATGCTGCCCGGCTCCCGTTCTTCATCAAAAATGGAATCATTCACCACGTAACGGAGGTCTTTGTCCGCCAACAATGTTTTTCCCTCCTCCAGCTGAGTACCTTCAATGTCAGGGACCTCTATACGGTGTCCGTGAAGGGTATAGAGATCCAGCAGCTTTAATGTACCCCATATGATCACCACTGCCAGGGCGGCGGCATAGATCAATTGGCGAAGAAAAAATTTACTGGTAATGAAACTCCGGATATCCATGATATGATAGTAAGCGTCTACAGAATGACAAAAGTAATATAAAATGCTGATTCGATCATGTTGTCATGATCATTGTAATATGATAACCTCACAAACACGTAACGTTGTTTTGGTCATTTTATGTTTTTATGAACAAAAATATGTTTCCTTTGGGTTTCTTTCTGACAACCCGGAGACTTCCCTGTCTTTCACTTTTTTAAAATTTTGTATGTTTATGAACTACAGCGTATTGTGGTGTTCTGTTTTTAAGGTCACGCAGCCCAAGTGCTGCGTCTACCACTGTCTTTTTTTGTAAATGACAGGCCGGCCAAGTCCGGCCTGCAACTGTAGTAAGGCATGTTACCTTTTGCACCCGGGGCGTTGCCACCGGGCTGAATTAACCTGCCCTTCAGGGCGACCCGCTCACAACGCTCAGCTCCCAGCTCCCAGCTCCCGTTTACCCTCTTTCTTCCTTCCAGCTTCCAGCTTCGAGCTTCCAGCTACTTTTCCCGTTCACCGTTCACTGTTCACTGTTCACTGTTCACTGTTCACCGTTCACTGTTCACTGTTCACCGTTCACCGTTCACTGTTCACTGTTCACCTTCAGACAGGGCTTCCTCAATCAGGATGGTAAACAGGTCTGTGTTGCTGATGCCTGCCACAGCGGCTTGTTGTGGTACCAGACTG
>JAWLDT010000063.1:7316-14762 GCA_041686485.1 Bacteroidales bacterium
GTTCACTGTTCACCTTCAGACAGGGCTTCCTCAATCAGGATGGTAAACAGGTCTGTGTTGCTGATGCCTGCCACAGCGGCTTGTTGTGGTACCAGACTGTTGGATGTCATTCCCGGGGTTACATTAACCTCCAGGAAATAAAGCTGATCATGACGCTGGATAAAATCAAAACGTACCAGGCCTGACAGGTTCAGATGATCGTATAGCAGGGCGCTCTGGTTCTGCACTTTGTCTTTTAATTCATCCGTGATGCGGGCTGGTGTGATTTCATCGGCGGCACCTTTAGTATATTTGGCCTCATAGTCGAAAAAGTCGGCTTCTGTTTTGCTGATGATTTCCGTTACCGGCAGTACCTTCACGACACCCTTTATCCGGTAAGCCCCACAGGTTAACTCTGTCCCGTCAATAAATTCCTCAACCATGACGGCATCATCGTGTTCAAAAGCCCGTTCGATGGCATCCCGGAGCACCGCCTTTTCTTTAACAAAAGTCATACCCAGGCTGGATCCTCCTTCATTCGGTTTAACAAAAACAGGCAAATTGACTGATTGCAAGATAGTGTCCGTAAAATAGGGGTTGTTGTGGGTCAGTCTCACGGCTTTTGGCACCGTAAAACCTGCTTCTGCGACGACCCTGTTGCAATAATACTTGTTGAACGTAAGTGCCGATGCCAACACGCCGGCCGTAGTATAGGGGATTCCGATGAGTTCAAAGTAAGCCTGCAGTTTTCCGTCTTCTCCGGGTGTGCCATGTATGGTGATGAAGGCACAGTCGAACAGAATTTTTTGTCCATCCACGCAGATTGAAAAGTCATTTCTGTCAACGGGTACTTCCCGACCGTGGCTGTCAGTATATACCCATTTTCCAAACCTTATAACGATGGTGTACACCTCGAAGAGCGCCGGATCCAAATTGGTTTCAATCATCTGCGCGCTTTGTATCGATATGACGTATTCGCCGGTATCTCCGCCTGCAATCAGGGCAATCGTTTTTTTAGCCATGTATGGATTTGGTTTGTGATTGTTATCGGACTATATAAGTGAGTTCATATCGTTCATTATCCTGTTTGCCTTGCTGCTAAAGTTTGATGATGATCCGGTTATGAGCCGGCAGGGCGGTAATTTTGCAGAAAATCGGCCAGTTTTTGAAGGGCTCTGTAACGGTGACTGATTTTGTTTTTGGTTGCTGCATCCATTTCGGCAAAGGTTTGCCGGTAGCCATCCGGCACGAATACCGGGTCATAGCCGAAGCCATTGTTTCCTCTTGGTTGATCGGTAATATGGCCACATGCTTTTCCTTCAAACAGGTGTGTTTCTCCATCGATGATCAGGGCAATGACCGTCCGGAAGCATGCCTGGCGATTATCCCGTCCGTCGAGTTCGTATAGCAATTTGTTGATATTTGCATTGTTGTCCTTCGCCTGTCCGGCATAACGCGCGGATAACACGCCCGGCAGACCGTTCAGGGCGTCCGCCTCCAGGCCGGTATCATCGGCAAAACAGTTTACGGAATAGTTGTTGTATACATACCTTGCTTTGGCAATGGCATTTTCTTCCAGGGTGTCGTATGGTTCCGGAATGTCTTCATGACATCCCAGGTCGTGAAGACCGGTGATCAGGAAGTTACCTTCCAGGATGGCCCGGATCTCTTCAACTTTGTCTTGGTTATGACTGGCAAACGTTATGCTGATCATAGGATGCTATTTCAGCTCTACCAGCGGGTGGTTTTTGGGTACCATATCACCTTCTTTCACATTAACCCTCTTGACGATACCATTTTCCGGGGCAAGCATAATATTTTTCATTTTCATGGCTTCCAGCACGCAAAGCTGATCTCCTTCCTGTACTTTTTGCCCCTGCTTAACAAACACTTTTTGGATGTTGCCCGGCATAAATGATGAGACCACCATGGGGTTCAGCGGTGTATAGGGTTTGCGTAACTCAAACTTTTTGTTTGGGCGGGTTTTGTACCCGACCTCATCCACCGAAAGGGTGATCCATTCGTTGTTGCCTTTTTGCTTTTTCATGAAAAAAATGTCTTTAAGAATTCAAACATGCCAATTTATGCATCATAACAAAAAAGCAGGTATTAAAATGGCGGGATACCATGTTTTTTCTGCGGAGATGGTTCTGCTTTTTCTGCGGATATTTCGAGTGAATGCAGCAGAAATCTTCTGGTTTCGTCCGGCTCGATCACTGCGTCGATGTAGCCATGGGCAGCGGCTACATATGGGTTGGCAAATTTTTTCTTATATTCTTCGACCTTCCTTTGTCTTGTATCTTCCGGGTTTGAGGCATTCATGATCTCCTGACGGAAGATGATGTTGGCGGCACCTTCCGGACCCATCACGGCTATTTCGGCGGTTGGCCAGGCGAATACAAAGTCGGCTTTCAGGTGTCGGGAGCACATGGCGATATAGCCTCCTCCATAGGCCTTTCGCAAAATTACCGTTACCTTGGGTACCGTGGCCTCGCTGTAGGAATAAAGGATTTTGGCCCCATGCCGGATGACGCCCGAGTGCTCCTGATCGATACCCGGCAGGTATCCGGGAAGGTCTACAAAGGTCACCAGCGGGATATTGAAAGCATCACAATACCGTATGAAACGGGCGGCTTTGTCGGATGAGTCCACATCAAGCACACCTGCCAGGATGAGTGGCTGGTTTGCCACAAAACCGACTGTCTGGCCATTCATTCGGCCGAAACCAACAACCATGTTGGCGGCAAACATTTCCTGTACTTCAAAGAAGTCGCTATCGTCGCTGACAGCCTTGATTACATCACGAACATCATAAGGTTCGCGCGGGTCTGACGGGATGATGTTATCCAGCTTAAACTGTTTTGATTTGGGCGCCTTTTTGGGGAAGGATGCCGCTTTTCGGTTATTGTTCCAGGGTATATAGGAGACCAGTTTTTTGATCTTTTCAAAACACGCTGTTTCACTTTCGGAAAAGAAGTGGGCATTACCACTGATCTCACTGTGCACTTTGGCACCGCCGAGGTCTTCCATGCTGATCTCCTCACCCAATACGGAGCGAATTACTTCCGGCCCGGTGATAAACATTTTGGAGGTTTTGTCTACAACAAACACAAAGTCGGTGAGGGCAGGTGAGTATACGGCGCCACCGGCACAGGGTCCCAGTATGACAGAAATCTGCGGGATAACCCCGGAAGCCTGGGTGTTGCGGTAAAATATTTCGCCATAGCCGGCCAGTGAATTGACACCTTCCTGGATGCGCGCACCGCCGGAATCGTTGATGCCAATGATGGGGATCCTCATCTTCATGGCATGATCCATGATCTTCCCGATTTTACGGGCATGCATCAGACCTAACGATCCACCCGCTACGGTGAAATCCTGCGCGTAAATGCAGACCGGGTGACCGTTGATGGTTCCCGTCCCGGTAATGACCCCGTCACCGGGCAGGTGCTTTTTGTCCATGTCAAAATCTTTGGCTGCATGTTCCACAAACAGGTCATATTCGTGGAAAGAGTTGGGGTCAAGCAACGAAACGATACGCTCGCGCGCTGTCATCTTACCCAGAGAAACCTGTTTCTCAATGGCTTTTTGCCCGCCGCCCTGTATCGCGATCTGCATCCTTTTTTTCAGATCCAGTGTCTTCTGTTTGATTGACATATTTGTATGGTTTTTGTTTTTAATGTCTTGATTAACAAAAATATAAACCGCTATTTACGGCTGATTACCGAAAATTTTACCGCAAAAGAATCTTCAAAGTAAATAAAAAAATGAAAATAAAAGAGGTTCTGGCACAAAAAAACAATCATTCTTGCAGGATAAATTTGATAACCTCCTGCCAATCATGGCTTTCAATCCGAATATAATAAATGCCCGCCGCCAGCTGACCGACTGAGAGGCTTTTCTCTGTACCTTTCATCACATCGTTTATTTCCCGCTTCATCACCTGTTGGCCGTGGGTGTTAAAAAGGCTGACTGACACGCTGGATGCCGAATGTCCGAACTGCAGTGTAAGCTGGTCCGAAGCCGGATTCGGGAAAATAGTGACAGCGTCTTCTATGTGTATATCGGGCAATTGTAAAGGTGATTTGCTAAATTGCGCTGTAAGGGTTGAGTTTTGATCCGGCATGGTATATAGCAGCTCTTTTTCCTGACTTACCTCCACATTGTTCTCAAGCCATGCCTCAAAATTATAGGTGATGTTCGGTGAGGCTTTCAGTAACACTGTTTCCCCGGCCAGGTAGGTTCCCTGTCCAATTGCTGTGCCGGCATTTTCCGGATCAATGTTTATTGCCAGATTATGTCTGATCGTTGTTGCATCAAGAATTTCCAGCATGTCAATGGCAAAATACCCATCTTGTTCTCCGGTATATTGAAATGCCAGCCTGACGGATTCTTTATTGCCCAGTGCATCCAGGTTGATAGTAACAGGGAGCCATTGCAGGTCGTTCTCACCGGTGCCCATCGCGGGGTGATTGCGGCTATCCCATACCTTCTCAAATGCCTCCCCCTCATGGGCGGCCATCACGGTAAGGGATCCCTGTTGCTCCTCATTGTCAAAGATGTTGCTGACCATAAACCGGAATGCCGGAAAGAGGAGTTCCGAAAAATCGATTTCAGGCAAAACGAGCCATTCATCATGATCTGTATTACCGGTGCCTGCCGCCACGAAAAATGCATCTCCGGCATGAGGTGTTAAGGTCCCTGCATCTGTTTCATGGGATGTAACCAACGACCATGGCTCCTCCTCTCCATAATATAGCCAGCAATCGTCATCAAAACCGGCCGGGAACATTTCCTCGTAAGGCCATTGGTCAAGCGGACTGCCACAATTTTCAGCCTTCAGCAGGTAAGTTGCCTCAGAAGGTAATGATTCCTGGTCATTATACACGGCGGTGGCATGGTAGCGGAAAAGGCCGTCCTCAGACAAAAAGTCTGTGTGTGTCCAGTCATCTTCCGGGTCTGCGGTATGTATGTGTTCATCATTCCGGTAGATACGGTATTCGTCCGGTTCTTCATCCGGATTGATGATGCGCAGGCTTTTCTTTGCCAACGTATTGGGAGAAACCTCTGTTGATTTCCGGTTGTTGTTTTGTCCCGGTACGGATGTCAATGCATGAGGGGATTGGTTTTCACCATCCCTGGAATCATCTATAAAAATTTTGGTCATATATGCAAAAGAACCTTCCTGTGCATCATTATGCGGACTCCAGTCGCCGGCAGTTCCATAAAAGGAAAAACCTTCCCCGAGGTTGACAAGTTTCATGAGGGAGGAAGGGTGCCCGCTGTCGTCTGACGGGTCAATGGCCACATAAAAAAAGTCGTCGAGTATCAATGGGTCCTCCAGTTCATAAACTACCTCCTGCAGGTGGGTGGCGGTTAGGTTGTCTGATTCATAGAGCAGGTCATGACCATTGCGGTCATATACTTTAAACCTGAACTGGTTGTCCGGCCATGTATGCTCATCGTGTTCAACAAACACATGGGAGATTTTTTTCAGGTGCACCGGGTAGTTAATGCCCAGTTCATGGGCATCAAACAATGTTGCCCTTTCAGGGTCTGCCCAGGTGAGGTGTGTATACTCCTGTACATAACTGTGCCATCCTTCTTTGTTAGGAGCATTTCCGGGAGCATACCATGACACTTCTGCAGTTTGATTCTCAAGCAGACGGGCATGTATGAAACCGGGCGGGGGATATCCGGTGTGATAAGGATCGTAACCGGCCATTGTTTCGGCGCCTGTTTCCAGCGGGTCAAGATAATGATCCAGACGGCCGGACTCCTCGGTGTCGTTTTGATCCCAGTGGTACCAGACTTTTCCGTAAAAGTCGGGGGCATCAGGGTCATCACAGGTGGCGGCACCGCCTGTCAGTGTGCCGATGATTTTTTTCTCCTCATTAAAGATCGGGGAGCCGGAGGAGCCCGGTTCAGTCACGCCATGCCCGGATTCCGTTTCTGACCAGAGAACCCGCCAGGCAGAATTATCGGCCATTTGCTGGTCGCTCACATTGGGTGCGGCGCTGGTAAGTTGTATATCGTAGGTGGATATTTTTTTTGCGTCACCATGTGGATGGTGTATCCCGGCACCTGCACTGCTTCCCTGGTTGGTTCTGTCCCAGCCATTGAAGTACGGTTGCCAGTGTGCCGGGGGTGTTTTGTGCAGACGCACCAGCCGGAAATCTGATCCGCCATCCAGCGGACCTTCGGCCTGGAAGTCGGCACCATATACCATATTATATGGTGGCATATCCTGGTTTTCGCAACCTTCATGTTCGAAATTAAAGTAAAACTGCCAGAAAAGCAGGTCGTAGTCACTGGCGCCCCTGCCGCAGTGTTCTGCTGACAGGAGATAGGGGGTTCCGTCCTGGGCTGTGTTGTTTACGAGTGATCCGGTGCACCAGTAATAGCTGTTATCCTCCCGCATGAGCATGCGGGCGATACCTCTTTTTTCATCCTGCCAGGGATCTCCTTCCGGACAGTTGATGTTCACCTGGCAGTCGCCGGCATCACCAAAGCCTTTCCCATCCTCAAGGGCGGCCACACCACCTCCATCGGTGATATGTATTACACCCTCTATTTCCAGGGAACCTCTCTCCGGTTTGGTTGCTTTGCCCGGATACCAGGGCTCCTGGTATTCAATAATGACCTGGTCACCCGGTATAACAGCCGTCGAAAACCGGCCATTATCACGATTGTTGCGATGGTCAAAGGCGCCAAGGACAGTTTGCATCTTCTCATCATAGATAAAGAGCCGTGCGCCTTTCTCAAGATTGTAAGCGGAAAAGTTCAGGCCTGTGGCCAGGGCGCCGGGTGACTCTATTTTGACACGCCATACATGCAGGTGGCTGCCCGCAACGTCCCACTGGCCCTGGTTGTGCAGATTGACTGATGTGGGTATGGCAAAGCCCGCCAGCGGAGCCTCCCCGGGTTTATTAACCCCTGAAAGGTCTTGCTTTATGCCGCGCATATGGTCATTGAGGCTGACGGTATAGATCGCCGCATCATAATTATTCAGCTTGTGTTCTGCCGTGGCAGGGTCGCCGCCATACGCTATTTGTGCATGTGCCATCAAGGTGATCATCAGCAATGCAATACCGGCGATACCGGTCTTCAAATAAGTAGAAATGGTCATTGTCCAGCATTTAGGTTTTGTATAATTTTCCTGTTTTCGGTTTTTATTGAAAGTGATATCAAAAGTAATTCCAAAAACAGTTTTTACAAAAAAAAGCTTGAAAAACAGGTAAATAAGTGTGTTTGTAGTTCACGCGACATATGTCACGCAATGACTGAGCCGGGACAGATGATTAAAAATTATGTCTGGCTGGTGTTGCGAATAAAAAAACTTTATATATTTACACGATGAAAATTTTGATTTTTTTATGTCCGGTGTTACCATTCTTTATTTATATATTTGTTAAGATTTAAACCAATTTAATTGTTTCACAAAAACACTTTTTATCATGAAGAAAA
>JAWLDT010000064.1:0-1270 GCA_041686485.1 Bacteroidales bacterium
TCTGACTGAAGCTGATAAGGTCAGACATGATGTGCCTGAAGACAATGAGACCAATAGCAATGACTGGCACAACACAACCGGCGTGAACAGCAGCGACGAAGGTATGGGACTCCGCGAACGGTTTCCCGGGAAGAAAGTCGTGCTGACCGTGGGCCGGCTGTCACACCAAAAAGGGTACCACTACCTGATCGATGCCATAACCATCCTGCAGAAAAAACGGAACGACCTGGTGTTTGTGGTCCTTGGGAACGGCAAGCTGCGCCGCAACCTGGAAGCCTACGCCCGGAAGCAGGGTTTGGAAGACATGATACACTTTGAGGGATTCGTCCGCGATGTGTCGCCATACCTGGCCTGCTGCGACCTGTTCGTCCTGCCGTCACTCTACGAGGGCATGTCAAACGCGGCCATGGAGGCCATGGCACACGGAAAGCCGGTGATCATCACCAATGTGAACGGGGCGGCCGAACTCATCCCCGACCCCGGCAAAGGGGTGCTGATCCCGCCACGCTGCCCGGAAAGCATCGCCAACTCAGTAAACCACCTGCTTAAAAACCCCCAGCTGCGCCGGGAAATGGGCCGGGAAGCCCGGAAACACGTGGCGGAAAACTTTCCGATAGCGTCCATGGTGAATCACCTGGAATCCTACCTGCAGGAAATATCCGGAAAACTTACAAAAACATTTTGACATTTCGCCATTTCGACATTATTATATGAAAACACTGTCCCAACTGAATCATTTCCTTGAAAAACACGGCCTTGAGTTTCTCAAATACATTGCGGTGTTTTTCGTGATCCTCTTCGGCTTTCACTTTTTCTACAATGCCTTCCTGAAGCCCATGGCCACCATGGAAGGCTATAACCAGGTGTGGCTGTTCCTGCAGCAACAACTCTACGCCCATAGCACCTGGACATTAGAACACATCATCGGTTATAACATCTTCCGTGATGGCTTCCTGATCACCTTCCCCAACCATGGCTCCATCCTGGTGGATGAAACCTGCTCCGCCACCAAATGGCTGCTCCACTTCCTGGTGCTGATGCTGATATTTCCGGGACCCTGGAAACACAAGGCCTGGTTCATCCCCTCCGGACTGATTATGGTTCACCTGATCAGCGTGATCCGCATCGTCGGACTATCGATCGTCTATGTCAACCGGCCCGAAAGCTGGGACTTCTTTCACGACTATATCTTCCGCCCCTTCTTTTATGCCATGCTGTTCCTGGTGTGGGTATTCTGGGTAGAACGGTTTGTGTTGAAAAGGAAAGCCGC
>JAWLDT010000064.1:1370-14741 GCA_041686485.1 Bacteroidales bacterium
TGAGCGATGCCCGCTACCCTTCTTCGGGGTCTTTCAGCCGGAACCAGGTATGATGCTCATTCTGTTTCATCTCGATGAGGCCGGCGAGCATCAGGTCGACGATAATATCCTCGGCACGGTACCGCGGGATCTTTGCCAGACGGGAATACTTGCTGAGGCTGATGGCCGGATTATGGGTCAGGTGGTTTAACAGAAATTTTTCATTATCAGAATACTGAATGAAAGCGCCCTTTTTGCTTTTCTGCCGCTGCCAGTATTTGATCATGATAATGTGTGCCAGGATGTTCTGATCCCCGACACGCACCCAGGCCAGCCACTTTCCGTTCTCGGCATGGGCATACACCGGCTTGGCCTGCGCCGGTGGCACATCCACCTCCAGCACCTTTTTGCCTTCAATGTTCCAGTGCCGGAAAGCAAAATCCACCTCCGGCTTGCAATACATCGTGGCTGCAGCTTCAATCATATGGTACTCTTCCTCGGCACGTATGCCAGCAATCACCCCATTGTCCTTCACCCCGATCAGCAGCTTCCCGCCATCGGTATTCGAAAACGCCACCAGGGTGCGCGCGATCTTGCGGCTGTCGTTCACCTGGAACTTAAAGTCCTGCTGCTGGTGCTCCCCCTGTAGAATGAGGTTTTGAATGTATTTCGACATGATCGTTATACTTCTTTCCCTGACCTGATACGCCCTTTCGTTTGACCTAACATGTCCTTTCGTTCTTCCCTTCAATACCTAATACGCCCTTTCGTTCTTCCCTTCAATATAATTGATAAACGCGCGGTTGGCCACTTTATTCCCACCCTCTGTGGGATAGTTGCCGGTAAAGTACCAGTCGCCCACATGTCCCGGACAGGCAGCATGCAGGTCCCCGATGGTCTGGTACACTATCTCCAGCCGGGCATTCACTTCCGGCGGATGCAGCATGTTCGCGATCTTATTGGAAATCTGTTCGGGGCTAAAAGGCCGGTAAATGTCTTTAACCGCATTCTCTACCTCTGCCTCCGGCAGGTCCATCTGGGCTTTACACCGCTTGTACACTTCGTTGATCCTGTTTTCCTGACCGGTATCTTTGAGCAACCCGATGGCCGCACGGAAGGCGATAAAGTCCCCGAGCTTGTTCATGTCGATGCCATAACAGTCGGGGTAGCGTATCTGCGGGGCGGATGAGACAATAACAATGGCACGGGGCTTTAACCGGTCGAGCATACGAACGATGCTCTGCTTCAGGGTGGTGCCCCGCACGATGCTGTCGTCGATCACCACCAGGGTGTCGGCATCTGCCTTCACCACGCCGTAGGTGACATCATAGACATGTGCCACCAGCTCATCGCGCTTCTTCTCTTCGGTGATAAAGGTGCGCAGCTTGGCATCTTTGACGGCGACCTGATCGATCCGCGGACGCAACGACAGGATCTTATCAAGCTTCTCCGGTTCATAACGACCCTGGAGCTGCAGGATGCGGTCTTTCTTGATCTCATCACAAAAATCATGAAGCCCTTCAACCATGCCTTTGAAGGCAGCAATGGCCGTGTTGGGCACATAAGAGAACAGGGTGTTTTCAAGGTCGTGATGAATGGTCTTCAGGATGGCCGGAACCAGCTGTTTGCCAAGCCTTTTGCGTTCCTGGTAAATATCGGCATCCGTCCCGCGGGAAAAATAGATCCGCTCAAAGGCGCAGGCGGTCTTTCTTTTGGGTGCATTACAGGGCGTCTCCGTTATCCGGCCATCACGTTTGACGATGAGGGCGTTGCCAGGCCCCAATTCCCTGATATGTTCGATGGGAACATTGAGCGCCGTCTGTATGGCAGGCCGTTCGCTGGCAGCCACCAGCACTTCATCATCCCGGTAATAAAAAGCCGGCCGGATGCCACCGGGATCACGCATGATGAAAGCATCGCCATGACCAACCATGCCGGCAAGCACATAGCCACCGTCCCAGTCCTTGCTGGCCTTTGTCAGCACATTGTTCAGATCAAGGTCCCGGGCGATCAACGGGGAAATGTCCTTTTTGCTGTACCCCTGCTCCCGGTAACGCCGGTATAGTTCTTCATTCTCATCATCAAGAAAATGACCCAGCTTCTCCAGGATGGTTTCGGTGTCGCTGGTGGCATTGGGGTGCTGACCGATGTCTACCAGGCTGTTGAACAGATCCTCCATGTTGGTGAGGTTAAAATTACCGGCCACCATCAGGTTTTTCGACATCCAGTTGTTGGCGCGCTGATAGGGGTGGCAATGTTCCAGCTCGTTGCGTCCGAAGGTTCCGTAGCGCAAATGCCCCAGAAATAGCTCACCGGTAAAATCCAGGTGCTGCTTGAGCCACTGTATGTCGTTCCGACGTTCGGGGTGGTTCACTGTGGCTTTCTCTATCCGTCCGTGGATGGTTTCGAACAGCTGCAATATCGGGTTAGCCTGGTTGCTGCGGAGGCGATCCATATAGCGGGTCCCCGGCGGAACATCAAATTTGATGCACCCGACGCCGGCCCCGTCCTGTCCCCTGTTATGTTGCTTTTCCATTAACAGGTACAGCTTGTTAAGGCCATAGAAGGCCGTGCCATAATGTGACACATAATATTCGAGCGGCTTGAGCAGGCGCATCAGCACCACACCGCATTCGTGTTTTATCGGATCACTCATTGCCGGTTGGATCAGTTAAAATACAAAGATACAAAGATTCTCGCGTCTTCACGCCCTCTCACCCTCACGCCCTTTCGCGCCTTCACGTCTTCTTTGCGCTTTGCGAGGAATAATTTGTTCCACGCCAGGGCCGCAAAAGACCGGGTGTCCCAATGCTGAAAATAAACATTTTTTTGGAAAAAACGCAGGCGATTATTGGCTAAATCGAAGTTGAGTACAAATTTAGGGGTGTGTATTTTCTATTGAACGGCACCGAAGCCATAAACGTGTTATAGTATCCACCAAAACAAAAACGCCATAACATCATTTACCTTACTTTACCGGGTTACGTGTATTTTACTGCTTTTTTTCCTCGTTGTTTCCTGTACATCAGTGAACACCTGTGTGCTGTTTCCGGGAGGTGATAACCTTATGTAAAGCCTGTTTCCGGCCGTCCTTTTTCTGATCACAGCAAGCCTTTCCATTTACATCTAAGGCTAAGGATGGTTGATGATTCCATCCTTAGCCTCAGGTTATTGGCTGTTGGCGAATCATATCATCTGATGATTCGTACTTTTTTGGTGAACACCTCATTTGCCTTAATGATCCGGACAAGATAGATACCTTCCTGCAAGTCGGATGTATGTATACGACCGGTGGTTTGGTTGATCTGTTCCTCGTAAACCAGTTGTCCGGATAGATCATACAATGCAACCGTTTCTATTTTCTCATCACCGGTAATGTGAAAATACGTACTTGCCGGATTGGGGTAGATGCTGATACTATTTTCCGTGATCCCCTGAACGGATACAGTAGACTCGAAGTTGGCGGTCAGCGTGGTGTGTTCAGCGGGCATGGAGATGTCATTTTCCGGTTCTGCTGAAACAACTTCATCATTTTGGTCGGTCCAGTTAAGAAACGCAAAATCATCGTTAGCCAGGGCATTGACGGTGACCACATCTCCGGCATAATATTCGCCGGCTCCGATCACTTCACCGGCATCTTCGGGGTCAATCAGCAGGGTTAAAGTATACAAGGGAAGATCAGCCACTTCAAGCGTAACCGGTACAATAACCAGCTCATCGTTCACAGCATTGCTGTTGAGTCTTATATTGGCCTCGTAGGTGCCGGGCTCGAGCTCTTCCGCATTGAAGCCCAGGGTTACCTGCTGGTTTTCTCCTTCTTCTATGGTCCCTGACACGGGGTCCAGGCTAAGCCACTGGATTCCATCATATTGTAGTTTGGTGCGGATGTTCCAGTTGCCGGTTACGCCATAATCAGAAAGATGCTCCCATTCGTTAATATCCTGTGTAAGCCAGTTGGCATCCATGTTATCAGGTCCGCCATCAATGCCCAGGACATAAGAGCCGGCATCATGGGTAATCATCAGACCAACCCAGATATCAGCACCGCTGACCGGAAGAGCTTCATTAAGGATTACCGTGTTCCAGCTCGCTTCCGTGGGCGTAAATTCCTGCTCGTGCAAAAGGTCGCCCGGGCTGGTGGTGGTGCCTGCATCCCATATCATCAGCTTGATCTCGGTGGGGATGTTGCCAACATATACGTCCACGGACTCGAGCAGATAGCCGCCAAATGGGGCAACCATGGATGACGGATAACGGGCTGCGCCATAAAACGTGCCGCCATCAAGCAGTCCGATCGCATCCACATTGGCCCCGTCATAGTTAAGGACCACGTCATCTTTGTCGCCTATACGCGTTGCAGGATGAAAGCCGTGGGTTTCCTTCTTAACGGCAAGCTCCATATCGCGGTTAAAGGCAGTCCTTCCTGCGGGGACTTCCTGCACCCTGGCTTCATCTTCTACAAACTGGATGGTAGCCTGGTAGTTCAGGTCGCCGGTTCCCGTGTTGCTAATGGTGATGATTTGCTCAGCTGTTTCGCCGTGTTCAAGAGACTCCGTCAGGCTCATCGGGTCTGCTTCGATCTCCGGCTCTGCGGGGGCCAAATCCACCATGAAGCTGACATCGTTGCCGTCCTTGTCCATGCCTGCACCGATCAAGCGGTTCCCGTCTCCGGAAACACCGGTGATCGCATAGAAGGTCCAGCTCTCCGCATCAAACCAGCCCTGATCTACAGCATAATCATTAAATGTAGTTAAGTTTCCGTCCGGATGCCTTACAAAAGCCCTGCGTGAGCCAGGCAATGGAGGAAAGCCTTCGGCAGTGAACCCAAACACATAGCCGTCGTTGCTCACCGCAGCCGGGCCAATCATTCCGTCGTTCAAGGTGTTCTGAAAAGTGGTTATCTCACCCGTTTCGGTGTTTAATACAAACCCCTCAGAGTTCAGTTCGCCGGTGATGAATTGTCCATTTGGGGAACCACCATAAGCTTCACCCGATGATGTTTCATCTATGAAAATAATCTCATCATTATGCCAGACCACAGGAGACCGGGATGCAGTTGCTGTTTGCGCCCAGCCGTATACGACCTCACCATTGGCGGTAATGCCATTGGGGCGATTGCCCTCGGGCAGGTCAGCGTGATCACCGATGTTATCGTAATCATCTTCTGACCAGCTAAATGCTTTGTAGTTAAAGCCTTGATAATATTGCATTCCCACAATAGTACTTCCATCGGCGGAAATGCCATATCCCGAACTGTAATCATTCATGAAGAACTCAGGTGCTGCGGGGTTCATCCCTAAGAACTCAAACTCACCTGTCGCCAGGCTCCATTTGCCGGCAACCGTTACAGGGTTATCGTTGTATATGAGATCCGGATCCTCGTAGGTGACCACGACTTCTCCGTCATCCGAAACTCCTTCAACCGCAGCAGCAATGTTTGTCACACCAGACTCTTCCGACCAGTAATAACCTGTTTCTCCGCCAAACGGCGTTCCGACTACATGCTGGCCATTTTCAGATATGGCCACGGGAAAGGTATGCGTATCCTGAAAAACCACAAGGTTTACGGGGCTGGCATCCATCACGTTCATGATGACGTCAACGGTTGCTTCAGGGTTCTCTGTATCGTTGCCTGTTATAGTGATGGTGGCCTCATAGGAACCAAAATCATAGCCTGAGTCGCTAAATGTAAGGTCGATGAACTCCGAAGAATTGCCCGCAACAGTTCCCGAGGCTGGGTCAACAGTCAGCCAGCCGTCCTCATCGACATAGTCAACTACTATGTCATAATCGAGGGTGCCGATCCCTTCGTTTATTATGGAGAACCTGTTCGTGGACGTGCCGTTTTGGGCGACCGACTGTTCTATCTCCTCAGCATCAACAACCATCTCGGGATCAATATCCACCTCTTCTCCAAGGGCAACATCGTCGATAATCCATATATGGGCATTATCCCCTTCATAGCGAAATGCGATGTAAATGTCCTCTCCGGCATAATCTTCCAGATCTATGTAAACAGGGGACCACTCATCAGGCACAATATCTTCTGTCCACACCTCTACGTAGTCACCATCATCGGGGTCGGGGCTGCCGGCGCTCACCATGACACTGTTTTTGTGATAAAAATCTGTATCCATGTTGATTTGCCAGAAATTCAGAAAGAAGTCTCCTTCGTCGGGCATGCTGATCTGTGGCGTGGTCAGCCAGGTGTCCTGCATCCCGAAGGCAAAATTGTGGAATGCGGAATTGCTTCCATCCGGGGTGTTGTTGATCAGGTCAGTGATTTCCCATGTCATATCTCCTGACTGATTGTATACGGTCCATCCTGCCGGGATGTCCTCGCTCCCTTCGAAATCTTCGGTAAAGGGGTAATTGGCCATGGCTGGTGTCATGCACCAAAATAGTAATGCACCAAACAAAGTAAAAAGTAAAGTTGCTTTCATCGTTTTAAAGTTTAGGTTTTAGTGAATGTTTGCCGGAGTCCGGCGATTTGAATTCTTTGTTCATCTGTAGTTTTCAAGGCAAGCAAAATGCCGAATTACTCATCATTATTATCTTTTGTTTTACAGGGTTGGTCCTTCCCGAAAAAATCAAATATCTTTTTTAATGCCTCGCTTTTCAGCTCCATTTGTTCCAGCAGAACCTTCAGCTCCTCATCCAGGGATTCGGGTACCTTGGGCTTGGTTGGTTTCTGTTTTGATGAGCCGGAGTCAGACATGGGAAACGATTTTTTGCAATTATACAGAAGGGAAGAGGCATAATGCAAGTATTCAACCTGCACGTTGATGGCACAGTACAGGAAAGTCCGTGCAACAAAGCTGCTACATGGCGGTGTAAACAGCTAACTATCAAGCGGTTAAACGTCAAGCAAAAAATCGGCAATACTGATATCGGAATTGGTAAGATGGAGTTTTTTGCGAAGCCTGGTGCGTGCCACTTCGATGCTTCGCAATGACTGGCCGGTAATGGAAGAGATTTCTTTGGTGGTCATATTCAGCCTGAGAAAAGCACACAGGCGTCTTTCATTAAGGCTGAGATCAGGATTTATCTTATGCAGCTTCTCATAGAAGTCATTGTGCACCTGGTGAAACCGCACTTCGAACTCCTCCCAGACAGTTTCATCCTGCGTCTTTTCCAGGTCCCTGATGATTCCTGTCATCAGCTCCTGCTGATTGCGGTTGAGGCTATGACTGTAGGCAAGTAGTTTTTTTGTGATCTCGTTGATCAGCTCGTTTTTCCTGATCTGATACATTACATTGGTGGTAAGCTCTTTGTTTTTGATTTCCAGCTCATTTTCCAGCTTTTCCCGCTCAAGCTGATTTTTGTCCGCCTCAAGCAGGATGTTGGTATTGGCCAGCTTCAGTCTGCGGGCGCGACTCTGGGCAAGGAAAAACAGCAGACCCAGGATGACAGCGATAAGCAGCACAAGACCACCACCATACATGAGCTGTTGTTCCTTTCGCTTTTGTTCCATTTGCCTTAGCAACTCTCTTTCCTGAAACCGGGCGGTGACCTCCATCCTGGTGATCTCCTGGCGCACCTCTTCACTGTTCATGCGTTCAGTGTAATCCTTTAGTTGCTTATGGTATTTGAGCGCAGAGTCTGGCCGGTTATACCTGTCGAAATGTTCATACAACAACCCTGAAAAGTTGGTTAGCAGCTGCAGGCTGCCCAGTCTTTCAGCAATCTCCAGGCCCTTGTAGGCATATTCCAGTGCAAGCTGATGGTCGCCACGGTCAAAATGAAAAAGGGCGAGGTTCCGGTAAGATGAAGCTTCTCCCGGCCTGTTTCCTTCTGCCATGCGCATTTCCAGTGCTTCGTTCATGGCCGTCAGCGCTTCCTGCGTACGTCCTTCTTCTCCGTAGAGTTTGCCCAGGTTATTCAGCAAGCGGGCAAGCACATCGAGTTGGCCAGGTAACCGTCTGGCAAGACTTGCCCCCCGCATGTAGTAATCAATGGCCTCTTCTGTGTTTTCCAGGTTTTCATAGGCCACACCAAGGTTATTGTAAATGGTTGGCAGTACGAGACGAAGAACAGTGTCTGGTTCACTTTTTAAAGTATCCAGTTCATCCAGCATATCCAGGATGTCCAGCAAATCGTCCCTTGCGCCCTCAAAGTCCTGCATCATGAGTTTGACTGCAGCAATATTGATCAATCCTTTTCGCACACCCTCCCGGTCATCCATTGACTCCTTCAAATCCAGGTACTCATAATAATGCCTCACGGCGAGTTCCAGCAATCCATGCCGAAAGCATACATAACCCATGTTCATCAACGCGTCAGCGATCAGAATGTCATCTTTTTTTGACCTGGCGACATCAAGACTTCTTTCTGCATATTTAAGCCCCATGGAAAGATCTTGCATGGCATATTCATTGGATACAGCAATCAGGGTTTGTACCTTTTCAGCATCATCAGCTGCCAGCTCCAATTGATATTTCAGCGAATCCAGCGTATGGGTATGCTGTGCCAGTATTCCGGTGCAGACAATATTCATCCACAGGAGAAGAAGTATGAGGCGGTAGAAGAAGGGTTTCATGACTTCAGAGACAGGGTTTTGCTACAGCAAATGTACAAAAAATGAAAGGTTGTTATGGATAGTACCTGGTAAAAGGCTGCTTGTTCTGTAATCTTGTACTGGCGCATTTTGTTTTTGTCTTTTGGTCAGATCCCTTTGTATCTGTTTCTTTGGATAAGGAGTATGCATAGATGGGTACATACAGATAGATTATTGCGCGATCGTGCAACATACCTGGCATTATTTGCTTTGGTATTCATCCCGTTGTTTACTTACCTTTTTGCTACACATGAGTCTCCGTTCGAATATACGATGAGCCAGATTGGGAACAAACTTGGTTACCGCTTCAGGTTTATTGTCTGGGGCATTGTAACAGGCTTGCTGATTACGTTTTATGTGATTCGTCTTTTTGTGCTGAAATCCTTTCACAACCGAAAGGCCCGGAAGCTGTTGGTCTGGTCACTTATTTTTTTGGTCTTAACTGTTCTCATTCCTGCCATGGAACATTTGCCAATACTGAAAAGGTTGCACGCCGTTGCTGCCGTTGCTTTTGCGCTTTGTCTTATGGCCTCCCTCTACTTATTCATCAGACATCTGGAGTCGGAACACAAAAAAGTTTCTGAGCGATCCTTATGGATGCTATACCTGGTGGTTGGGGGGTCGGTTGGCCTGTTTTTCCTGTTGGGGAATACAGGTATATTTGAACTGTTTTTTTTGGTTCGCAGACCATCTTCCTTGGCCTGCTTAACCGTTGGTTGCATAAACACGAACTGATCGGGGGTCAGGATGCCGAAAACCGGGATCAGGCTATGGGGTAGCGGCAAAATTTGATTTGTCTGCTACCCGAAAATCCGGATTGCAGGGAAAAATTCCACTGCCTGAACAAGGCTAACTTTACTACCTTTGGTGCAACAACTTCATGGTCGACAACAATCACCGGTGATATGAAATATTTATTATGCTTGCTTATCCTGCCTTTTTGCTTTCTTTCAGATTTGTTGGCCCAAAACATAGAGGTTGAAGGTGCTGTTTCCGGCCATTGGGATGCTGACACGGTATTTGTGACCGGCGACATCCATCTTATGCCGGAGCAAAGCCTCACGATCGGACAGGGCACCCGCGTTATCTTTCAGGGTTTTTATGGCCTCTGCGTTGAAGGGGACACGCTGCAGGCTGCCGGAACGGCAGAGAAACCCGTGATGTTCAGCGTAAGTGATACAACAGGCTTGCATAACATCTATAAACCCGACGGTTCCTGGAAAGGGATCTTTGTAACCGGCAATTCCGGGGAAGATGCGGCTGAAGGCCCGGTGGTGCTTATGGAGCATGTCCGAATTGCCTATGCCAAGGCTCCTTACGGAGAAGTGACCCTGCATGGAGGCGGGGTGCATATCCGTGACAAAGGGACCTACATCTTCAGTCATACCACCTTCTTGAGCAACCGGTCGTTCCTGAATGGTGGCGGTGCCTACTTCGAACAGGCTGCCCCGGTGTTTACCGAATGTGTTTTTATAGATAACAGAGCCGGTCATCCCCCAACAGAAGAGGAACAATATGGTTATGGTGGTGGATTATATGGCAGGCTCGGCCAGGGACAAATAGCCAATAACCGTTTTTATGACAACCGGGCTACGGGTCTGGGCGGTGGCCTCAGCCTCGATAGTTGCAATACGAAAGTTACCAACAACCTGTTTGAGGACAATAACGCCCCGCTGGGCGGAGGTGTTGGCATTGCCAGGTCAAACTTCTCTGTCCCTAACAGCTTTTCAGGAAATATCCTGAACGGCAACGATTCAGAGTTCTTTGGTGGTGGCATCGCGTTGCTGACCTTCCGGGGTAACCTGTTCAACAACACCATCGTGAACAACTACGCCTCCATGGGCGGAGGTCTTTACTGTAATGAAGGCTCCTTTCCCCTGGTGGCGAACACCATTTTTTGGGACAATAGCGCCGCCTCCGCGGATAATGCTCAGATCTTTCTCTGGGATGCCGCTTCTCAACCCGACCTGATCTATTGCAACCTGAAGGGTGGCATGGACGGTGTCGGCGGAGCTCCGTTCAATGGGGCTTTTTTGGAGTGTATCGATGAGAACCCGAATTTTACCGGAGATGAAGACCATCCATTTGGTTTGGCAAGCGACTCCCCATGCATCATGGCCGGTGATCCGGAGTTTGTTGACCCAGCACCCTGGCTGTTGAACGACTTCGCGGGCAATCCCCGTATCCAAAACGATCGCATCGACATTGGTGCCTACGAATACCAGGGGACAGTTACGTTTGTCGACGACCCCCTCATGGAGAACAACTGTTGTTTAGCGGTTTATCCAAACCCCTCATGTGGCGAAGCTACACTTCGTTTTGTGTTGGAAGAAACATCCAGTGTGCGGCTTCAGTTGTTTGACATTCAAGGAAAAAACTTGTCCTGCTTCCCCGAAACAGCAATACCAGCAGGCGATCATCAACTATCGCTTCATGAGCTGTTGCCAAATGGATATGAGTTGTCGGCCGGACTTTATTGGGTTGTATTGCACGCCAGTGGGCAGCAGGACATTTCCCCCCTGATGATACAGCGCTAATCCACTGCCCAGGCTTCGAGTTTTCTTTGTTATTGTTGGCCAAACGCATGAACCAAATCGTACGCGCACCCACCCTCAACCTGATTGTCAAAAATTTTTGTTTACCTTTAGTCTTGAAAAATGCGCCATGAAAAAGGAAAATCTTACGCTGCTCACCTTTGTCATAGATGACCATACGTTCGCGTTACCTTTGCAGCAAGTGCATAAGGTTATCAGGGCTGTGGCGGTTACTGATGTTCCGGATTCCGGCGATATGCTTCATGGTGTATTTGATTTTCACGGGGAAATCATTCCGGTTGTCAGCCTGAGAAAACGCTTTTGTCTCGACCCGAAGTCAATCACGCCAGACGACAGGTTCCTGATCGTTAACACACCCAAAAGAAAACTTGCCCTGGTGGTTGATGACGTTTTTGACATGAAAGAAGTGTCTGAAAATGATTTGCGGGAGACAGATGTAACAGCGGCAGATTCGCATCAAACGAAGCCGGCAATGGCATATTTCCTGCGTGATGATGAGCAATTTTTCCTTATCTGTGATATGGAGGCGTTGATGAATCACGAAATGGAATTACAACTCAACCATCTGGAAAGAATACAGGGAAAAGACAAACAGCCATGAAGACAGGGAACTATATTACAACCATTAACCGGCGCATGAACGAGCTGCTGGGACTTCATTTCCGGGAGAGCCAGTACCGCGATCTGGAACGTAATGTAACCCTTGCTGCGAATGCTTTGGGACTGGACCCCAGCCTCGAAGCTATCTGCCGTTGGCTGTCAAACCAAAAGATTACGCATCATGAACTCGAAATACTGGCACATCACCTCACCGTGGTAGAGACTTATTTTTTTAGGGAAAAGCTGGCGCTGAAACTGCTCACAGAGAAAATAGTCCCCGACATTATTGAAAACAGAACGAGTCCTGTTGACAAGTCACTCAGAATCTGGAGTGCCGGCTGTAGCTCAGGCGAAGAACCCTACTCAATCGCCATGGCAATCAAAGAATCTGTACCGGATCTTGCTGACCGGGATTTGATGATTCTGGCCACGGATGTCAACACAAAAGCCCTGAATAAGGCACGGGAAGGGGTGTATACGCCATGGTCGTTCAGGGAAATCCCCGATCGTCTCAAAAAGAAATACTTTACACAGAAAGGCAAAGACCTCCATGTAAACCCGGACATAAAACAAATGGTACAGTTCAAACAATTGAACCTGGCTACGGATGATTTCCCTTCGAAATCCGGCAGCATTTTGCCGATGGATGTTATTTTTTGCCGCAATGTGTTTATGTATTTCTCGCCTGAAGTCATCAACGCCATTACCCGGAAGCTCTTTCATGCCCTGAAGAATGGCGGATGGTTAATAACCGGACAGGTAGAACTTAACGATGATTATTTCGGTGCTTTTCAGCGGGTTTTGTTTGAAAATGGGATTTTTTATAAGAAAGCACCCCCTGAACAAAAGCAAAAACAGCCGGTAAAGGTTATGAAACCCTTTCCTGCCGTATCAGAGAACAAGGATAGCCGGCAAAAACCAGGTGTGTCAAAAAAAATGTACGCACCCAGGAAAGGATCACCAAAAAGAAGTCCGGTAACACGTAGAAGCACATCTCCAAAAAGTGAACCCGTCAATCAGGCTTCTGACAAAGCGACTTCTCTTTTTGAATCTGTAACCATGCTGGCCAATGCAGGTAATCTGGATGAAGCGGAAGCAAAAATGATGCAGGTGCTGGAAACCGAAAATGCGGATGCGGAGCATTATTATTTGTATGCCACCATTTTGATGGAGAAAAACCAAGAGGAACAGGCCGATAAGAACCTGATAAAAGCGCTCTATCTCAATCCGGCACATTATGCCGCCCGATTTAGCCGCACCCGCCTGCTCAAAAGTATGGGCAGAAACAAGGAGGCCAAAAAAGAAATGCAAAACCTGATGCAGGATATTGAGATGTACGATGACAATGAGCCCCTGGCTGCGCTTGACGGCATAACAGCCGGAAGGCTGAGGCAGATGGCCGGTTTGTTAACCGAAAATGGAACACGATGAACCAGGAATGCAACATACCATGAACCAGGACATCCAAATACTGAAAGAGCGGGCCAGAATTACCGCCCGGGAAGCAGAAAGCAAGGCTTCCGGAAACAGCCTCATGCTTGTTGAATTTTTGCTTTTTCCGGAGACATATGCCATCGAAGCGGCATTTGTAAAAGAGGTGCTGACCCTCAAAGATATTACGCCCATTCCGGGAACGCCGGATTTTGTAATGGGTGTTATCAACTTCAGGGGAGAAATTAT
>JAWLDT010000065.1:0-1643 GCA_041686485.1 Bacteroidales bacterium
CAAGCGATTTAGGTCTTGTGTTCCATAATAATCTGGGCAATACGCCTGGCAGCTTTGCCGTCCCATAACTCAGGTATGCGGCCTGGTTTGGTGGTTCCGCCCAGAATGTCCAATGCCGCTTTTTCCACTTTCTCCATGCTGGTGCCTACCAGGTGGTTGGTCCCTACATCGATGGTAACCGGCCGTTCGGTGTTTTTTCTGACCGTGATACACTGGACGTTCATATAGGTCGTTTCTTCCTGAATGCCGCCGCTGTCGGTAATAACCAGCTCGGCATACCGGAGAAGGGACAGGAACGATATGTATCCAACGGGTTCGATCATCAACAGGTTGTCCGGCACTTTCTCTTCCAGACCAAAGGTTTCGATGTTTTTTCTGGTGCGCGGATGTACCGGAAATACCACCTTTCGTTCCCTGGCCAGGTTTCGGAGTGTGTTGAGCAGCTCATTGAGTGCCTCCGGGTCATCCACATTGTTGGGCCGGTGAAAGGTAGCCACGATGTAGTTCTCTTTGGTCAGTCCGAGCTCGTCCGTAACAGGGCAGCTTTCCAGGGTGTCATAGTTGGCCTCAAGGGTGTCGATCATGGTATTGCCGACAAAAAAGATCTTGTCGTCGTCAATACCTTCGTCGCGCAGGTTGTGGGTGCCGCTGTGCTCGCTGACAAAAAGAAAGTCAGACACCACGTCGGTCACAATGCGGTTGATCTCTTCCGGCATGGTTTTATCAAAACTGCGCAGGCCTGCTTCAACATGCGCGATGGGGATGCTCATTTTTGAGGCCACGAGCGCGCCTGCCAGGGTAGAGTTGACATCGCCCGGCACGATGACCAGATCCGGACGTTCGGTGGCCAGCACCTTCTCCAGGGCCAGCATGATACGGGCTGTCTGCTCGGCATGGCTGCCCCCGCTGATACCCAGACTGAAATCCGGACGTGGTATTTTCAGGTCTTCAAAAAAAACATCTGACATGAGCGGATCAAAATGCTGGCCTGTGTGGCACAACAGGTGTTTTACCTCTTTCCGGTATTTTTTAAAGGCCTTTGCCAGGGGAGCGATCTTGATGAAGTTGGGTCTTGCCCCAACAATGGAGATGATCTTTTTCATTGTTTTAATGTTTTAACCATGGATAACGAGATATTCAGCGTGATACATTTATCCAGGGTGTCTATGCGTAAAATGAGCTGTTGTCCTTTGCCTGTATGGATCACCTCGCCGGCAACACCTTTCATGGGGCCGGAGACAACCTCAACGGGTGTGCCCGGTGCCGGCGTCTCGTCCATACAAGCCATGTCAATGCCGTATTCGTTAAGCCGCTTTAATGCATCGATCTGTCGGTCCGGAATGGCTACGGCTTTGCCTTCAAAGGTAACAAATCGTACGACGCCCGGCGTATTTAAAATGTCAAAATAGGTGTGTGGGTTTTCCGGATTGGTATGTACAAAGAGATAAGAAGGAAGCAGGGGCAGCTCAACCTGCTTCCGGCGATCACTCCATATACGCCAGCTCTTGACCAACGGGAGGTAAGCTTCGGTACCGTTCTCGGTAAGCAAACGATGTACCTGCTTCTCATACCGTGATCGGGTGTATATGGCGTACCAGCGCTTTCCCTCAGACATAGGTTTTGATTTTGTGTTTCACCGTCTT
>JAWLDT010000065.1:1743-4209 GCA_041686485.1 Bacteroidales bacterium
TTCTATCAAAAAAACACCAACTTAATCCCCGACCCGATGATCACCACCACCAGCACATAGCGAACAAAAGCAGGGCCCCATGCCACGGCCCACTGACTGGCGAACCAGGCCCCAATTGCATTTCCCGCGGCCAGGGTTATCCCGGCCACCCAGTCGACATGCCCGTGCCAGATGAATACACCCAGGGCAAACGGGGTGAAGATCAGGGTGATCAACAGCTTCAGGGCATTGGCCTTTACCAGGTCGTAACCGGCGTTGAGCACCAGGGCCGACAACAAAAAGATGCCAACACCCGCCTGGATAAAGCCCCCGTAGGCTCCGATCAGGAAAAAAACCAGCCAGCGAAGGGGTTTGTTTGGTGATGTCCCAGACATGTCCTTGCCTTCGAGCCACTGCCGGGGCTTGAACCATATCGGAATCAACATCAGGAACAGAACCACCCCTACGGCAATTTCTACCGCCCGGGGACTCAGTCCCGTTACCACAAAAGCACCCGTGATGGCCCCAAGGATCACCGGTACCGCAACCCGAACGCCCATCGGAACATCAAGCACCCCCTGGCGATAATAATTCCCGGTGCCCACAATGTTTTGTACCAGAATGCCAATCCGGTTGGTGCCGTTGGCCACATGCGGCGGCAAACCAATAAACATCAGGATGGGCAAGCTGATTAACGAACCGCTTCCCGAGAGGGTGTTGATAAATCCCGTAAGGATCCCGACAAAAACGACCAGTACAATATGTTCCCAGGGCATAAAAAATGGTTTGCCTGCAAAGGTATTATTTTATAATTATGATAAAACGACCTGTTTTGTTCTCTGAATAATAAGAGATCTTCGCTTAGCCGGATTGGTTCATCTGTATCATGCTGCGGATAATATCGATGGCAACATGATTTTCGCCGCCCTGCGGAACGATCATATCAGCAAAACGCTTGCTGGGTTCGATGAACTGCAGGTGCATCGGTTTCACAAAACGTTCGTAATGATTGAGAACGTCGATAAATGACCGGCCACGCTCCTCAATGTCACGCCGGATGACCCGCATAAGACGATCATCACCGTCGGCATCTACAAAAATTTTGATATCCATACGGTCACGCATACGCGGGTTGGAAAGCACCAGGATGCCCTCCACAATGATCACCTCCCTGGGAGGAACAGGAATGGTCTCCTCCGCACGCGCACAGGTCAGATAAGAATAAATGGGCATGGGAATGGTCTCTCCCTCACGTAACATATCCAGGTGCTTTGCCAGCAGATTGAACTCAATCGCACTGGGATGGTCAAAGTTGATCTTTGCCCGTTCTTCCTGCGAAAGATGCCCATTGTCTTTATAATACGCATCCTGAGAGATGACAGCCACACAATCAGGGGGCAGCTGATTCACGATCTTATTAACAACAGTGGATTTCCCTGATCCTGAGCCGCCTGCAATACCGATGATAAGCATATACGAATATTTTTTTGTAAAAATAATGATCTTTTCACAAAAAACAGGCAACCAACAGGCTATGATGATAATATCTTTCTGAGAAAAGAACTTGCATCATACAATTACAATCAGATAATTGGTAACCGGTTTCGCCAGGACTGTTATCTTTGCAACCTAAGCCATAAAACGTACATAATGATATACAATTTTCACACACATTCTTATTATGATGATGGACGCGAACCATTGGAAGATTATGTCAAATCCGCTATAGATAAAGGAATGACCGCAATCGGCTTTTCAGGTCACGCGCCGCTTCCTTTCCATAATGAATGGAGCATGGAGCAAAAGAATTACCCGGATTACCTCGCAGAAGTTCATCGTTTGAAAGAGCAGTATAAAGACCGTATCGACATATACCTGGGACTGGAAACGGACTATATTCCCGGTTTTGTGGAAGATATTCAACCCATGATCGAGGAAGGCCCGCTGGATTATGTGATCGGTTCCGTACATTTGGTGATCAGGCCGGGCGGCACAACGATTGACGACATCTGGTTTATTGACGGGCCGCGGGAAGGATATCTCCGGGGGCTTCAGGACGTGTTTGGCGGAGATGCCAGGGCGGCCACGGAAGCCTATTTTAATCAGCAGACAGCAATGGTGAACAACCAGCGACCAAACATCATCGGGCATCTGGATAAAGTGAACATGCATAATCATGGAGAGCTTTTTGATCCTGAAGAAGAATGGTATGGAAATGCTGTTGACCGGCTGCTGGATGCCATTGCCACACAAGGTACCATCGTTGAGTTAAACACCAGGGGTGTCTATCGCGGGAAAACAGAAAACTATTTCCCCGAAACCGCCATTCTCCGAAAATGTCTGCAACAGGACATCCCGGTGATGGTGAATACGGATGCGCATCACCCCTCGCAGCTGGATGAACATTTTGATTTGGCTGTCAAACATCTGAAAGCCATCGGGTATAACAAGATGACCACCCCGTTTTTCGAAGTGCCTCTTGCATAA
>JAWLDT010000065.1:4309-12594 GCA_041686485.1 Bacteroidales bacterium
TCGCAGCTGGATGAACATTTTGATTTGGCTGTCAAACATCTGAAAGCCATCGGGTATAACAAGATGACCACCCCGTTTTTCGAAGTGCCTCTTGCATAAATCTGAAAGCCATCGGGTATAACAAGATGACCACCCCGTTTTTCGAAGTGCCTCTTGCATAAGGCGGGAAAGGGCAATTTGAGATGACAGCCGGTTGGGGGTTCATCGCTTTTGGCGGCCCTATTTTTCCCTGTCCACGGAGAAAGAGATCAGCTTTTGCAGGGACTGCCGGGATTCGGAATCCGGCAGGCGGGATAACGCTTCCAGTGCCTGATCCCTGTATTGGTTCATATACTGCCGGGCATATTCTATTCCGCCGCTATCATATACCATTTTTGTCAGCGCTGCTGTCCTTACCGGATCATAATTGTGGTTTTTGACCGTGTTGATGATCCACCGCCGGTTCAGGTAAGATGCGTTGTTGAGGAGGTAGATCAAAGGCAGGGTCATCTTCTGGTCTTTGATATCGGCACCCGAAGGCTTTCCTTTGGCCATGGTTGTTTCAAAATCAAGGATGTCGTCTTTGATCTGAAAAGCAATGCCGGCCTTTTCGCCAATGCTGTGCATGCCGGCTATGTTTTCATCATCGGCACCGGCCGAAGCGGCGCCACATGCCATGCATGAAGCGATCAAAGAGGCGGTTTTTTTCCGGATGATCTCAAAATAAACAGCTTCTTCAATATCGAGTTTACGGGCCTTCTCTATTTGTAACAGCTCTCCCTCACTCATCTCTTTGACCGAGTCGGTCACGATCTTCAAAAGGTCAAAGTCCTTATTGTTCAACGACAGCAATAAGCCGCGCGAAAGGAGGTAATCTCCTGTCAAAACGGCAATTTTATTTTTCCATAAGGCATTTAATGAGAAAAACCCCCGCCGCTCATTTGAGTCATCCACCACATCGTCATGGATCAGCGTGGCGGTGTGAAGCAGTTCGATAAGGGATGCCGCACGGTAGGTACGTTCGGAGATCTCGCCAAAAATGCCGGCAGAGAAAAAGACGAAAAGGGGGCGCACCTGTTTCCCCTTACGTTTTACGATGAAACGGGTGACCTTATCCAGTAGCGGGACCTTGCTCTTCATGGAATCCCGGAAGCGGGCTTCAAAAGTCTTCATGTGACTTTCTACCGGGGCCTTGATCTCTTTTAATGTCATTGGCAGGTTGTTTTCCCATATCAAACTTACGGGAACTGGCAGACAAAAACAAATATAGATGCGATCACCTGGTGTCCGACATACCGGGGTAGCTTGTTACTTACCTTTTTCCAACGTTTTTGGAGTGGTTAATCACCTGAAGGCATGGTTGGCAGCTGAATGTCCTTGCCGGGACGTATGTTGATGCGTTCCGATACGACACCGGCGATGTTGTCGACCGGGATCCTTTCCTGCTTCATGGTGTCGCGTTCGCGGATGGTGACGGTATTGTCTTTCAGGGTTTGGTGGTCAACCGTGATGCAATAGGGTGTTCCGATGGCATCATGCCGGCGGTAGCGTTTGCCGATGGCATCTTTATCTTCATAATGACATTGAAAATCATATTTGAGATGATCAAAGATCTCCCGGCCTTTTTCGGCCAGGCCATCTTTTTTGACCAGCGGCAAAATAGCCATTTTGACCGGAGCCAGGACGGGGGTGAGGTTCAGCACCACCCGTTCGGAGCCGTCTTCCAGCTTCTCTTCCCGGTAGGCATGCGTCAGGATGGCCAAAAACATCCTGTCCAGCCCGATGGAGGTCTCCACCACGTAAGGAACATAACTTTCGTTAATTTCCGGGTCGAAGTACTGCAGTTTCTTTCCTGAGTGCTTTTGGTGTGCGCTCAGGTCAAAATCGGTACGGGAGTGAACCCCTTCCAGCTCCTTAAACCCGAAAGGAAACGCAAATTCTATGTCAACAGCCGCATTGGCATAATGGGCCAGCTTTTTATGTTTATGTACGCGGAAAAAGGAGTCTGGAATACCCAGCGCAAGATGCCAGCGCATCCGTTCAGCTTTCCAGTATTCAAACCATTCTTTCTCATGACCCGGACGAACAAAGTACTGCATCTCCATCTGTTCAAACTCCCGCATACGGAAAATAAACTGGCGGGCCACGATTTCATTGCGAAATGCCTTTCCGATCTGGGCAATGCCAAACGGCAGCTTATGACGTCCGGTCTTCTGCACATTCAGATAGTTAACAAAGATGCCCTGGGCGGTTTCCGGACGCAAATATATGGTGGAAGCAACATCGCTGGCTGACCCCATCCTGGTGTCAAACATCAGGTTAAACTGGCGTACATCCGTCCAGTTGCGCGAACCCGACACCGGACAGGCAATCTCCAAATCCTCAATAAGGGCTTTCAGCTCATCTAACTTACCTTCTTCCATGGCCGGCTTGAACCGGCGGTTGATGTCGTCGATCTTTTGCTGATTGGCCTGCACCCGCGGATTGGTCTCCCGGAACATCTTTTCATCAAAATTCTCACCAAAACGTTTGGCCGCTTTTTTGATTTCTTTAGTGATCTTCTCTTCCAGCTTTTCAATATGGTCTTCAATTAACACATCGGCCCGGTAACGCTTCTGGGAGTCCTTGTTGTCAATGAGCGGGTCATTAAAGGCCTCAAGGTGCCCGGACGCTTTCCATACAGTAGGATGCATAAAAATAGCCGAATCCAGCCCGACAATATTTTCGTGGTACTGCACCATGGATTTCCACCAGTAATCTTTGATGTTGTTTTTCAGCTCCGTACCGTTTTGTCCATAGTCGTATACTGCACTCAGTCCGTCATAAATTTCGCTTGACTGGAAAATGAAGCCGTACTCCTTGCAGTGGGCAATGATTTTCTTAAAGTTGTCTTCGCCTTTGGTCATAATTTGTTTTTTATAGATGCAAGCTTCAACCGCTTAGCTATCCGGGCTGCCGTTCAGTTTTTTTGGGGATAACGGGTTGTGTCCGGTTTTGTTTGTATCTGTCCGTTTAAATTGGTAATCACCCGGATGCTTTGGGGGACGATATTGAATTCAAAAGGGGAGTGTCCCAGTGACTCTCCATCGGCTTCCAGCAGTATCGGGTTGTCACATTCTATCTTGATCGATTTGCCGACCAGGGTTTTAACCCTTTTATGTTTCTTAATGGTTCCGTTGTATAATCTTCTTAAACCGGTTAGGATGGACCATTTCGTCAGATCTTTGATCATGGTCATATCAAACTGACCATCATCAGGCCGGGCATCGGGAGCCTGCCACATGCCGCCGCCATTATATTGTCCGATGCCTATGCCGATACTGAAGATTTTTTCTTTCAGCTTGCGGCCGTCTACGGTGATCTTTGTTCCGCAGGATGAATAGGAATATAAGGATCCGAGCAGGTGTTTGATGTAAAGCAGTGGATTTCCTTTGCCCCTGGCTTTGTCGGCATTTGTTTTTTGCGCCACCAGTCCGTCAAAGCCGATGCCGGCCATGTTGATAAAATATCGCTCATGACCCTTGTTGTCATTCAGAAAATAAACTGTTCCGGCATCCTGAAGCATGGTATCCTGCTTTTTCAGAACCTCGATGGCCTTTTCGTACTCGATCGGGATTTTGTGTGTCCTGATCCAGTCATTGCCGGTGCCAACGGAGATCATCCCAACGGTGATTTCGGTTGTCGGGACATGCTGTTGCCTGAAAATGCCGTTAATTACCTCGTTCATGGTGCCGTCACCCCCGACAGAAATGATCTGGCGAAAGCCCTGTCCGATATGGTCTTCTACAAGCTCGATGGCATGTAATGGCTCCCTGGTAAATACGGCGTGATAATCAAACCCCTCTCTGTCAAGAATGTGGGATATTTTGTACCAGTCCTTCCGGACCTTTCCGATCCCGGCATTGGGGTTTACCACAACCAGCCATTCTTTTGTCATTGTTCCGTTCTTTTTGGGATGCCACGGTAACAACCTGGCCATTACCAACACGGCCCCATTTTGCAGGGTGCAAAAATAAGAAAAATACGATAACACCTGACCCGGTGTTGTGAATCCTTTGGGCAAGCATACCCCCTGTCTACAGATATTGGTTGTCGATCAGGTACCGGGCTATCTGAATGGCGTTGGTGGCGGCTCCCTTGCGCAGATTGTCGGTCACGATCCACAGATTCACTCCGTAGTCCAGGGAAAAATCCCTGCGGATGCGTCCGACAAATACCTCATCCTTGCCTTCGGCATATTTCGGCATCGGGTAAACGTGGTTACCGGGATCGTCCTCAACCACGACACCATCCGTCTCTTCTAACATTTTTTTGATTTCACTGAGGTCAAAGTCGTTTTCCAGTTCCAGGTTTACCGCTTCTGAATGACCGCCTGTTACGGGAACACGCACGGCGGTGGCGGTGATGTACATCTCCGGGGCATTCAGTATTTTGCGGGTTTCATTGACCAGCTTCATCTCTTCTGCCGAATAGCCTTGCTCATCAAAATCGCCGCCAGCCGGCAGGCAATTCATGTCAATGGGATGCGGGTAAGCCATAGGCCCCTGTTGGCCGTCCCGCTCATTGTATAGTTGTTGTATGGCTGCTATACCGGTGCCTGTGACAGATTGATAGGTAGCAATTACCACACGCCGGATACCATATTTTTGGTGGATGGGGGCCAGGGCAAGCACCATCTGAATCGTGCTGCAGTTGGGGTTGGAAATGATTTTTGTGTCCGGGGAAATGGTGTTGGCATTGATCTCCGGCACCACAAGCGGCACATCGGGTTCGCCTCGCCAGGCCGAGGAGTTGTCGATTACAAAAGCGCCTGCTTCCGCAAATGCCGGGGCAAACTCTTTTGAGATAGCTGATCCGGCAGAAAAGATGACCAGTTCAGGCCGTGCTTCAAGCGCCTCCTCCATGCGTCTTACACGGTAAGTTTTGTTGTTGAGCTTTACCTCCTTGCCCGCCGAACGTACAGATGCGCACGGAATAAAATCTGTGAAAGGAAGCTGCTGCTCCTCTATCACCCGCATCATTGTTTTACCTACCAGGCCGGTGGCTCCTACCAAAGCAATAACCATACAAGCAATTTTTAAAACCGTTTACCTAATAATAAACCCGACAACATCCCTTCTCCATCACAAAAATACTACATTTAGATGCCTTAAACCAAAAAGCCATGTCAAAAATCTCCTTCCTGTTTTTGTTTTTATCTGCCTTGTCCTTGTTCGGACAGTTTGCGGATGATTTCAGTGATGGCACCTTTACGGAGAACCCCCCATGGGTGGGTGATCAGGATAAGTTTATGGTGGATAATGAGATGTTGTGTCTGCATGACCCTGATGGGGCTGGAATGGCTTACCTGGCCACCCAGAGTCAGATGGTGCATAACACCCAATGGGATTTTTGGATGCGAATGGCGTTTACCCCGTCTGATAACAACCATGCGAGAATCTATCTGGTCAGCAACCAGTCTGATTTAAGCGGTCCGCTTGACGGGTATTTCATCCAGGCCGGCATGACCGGCGGAGACAATAAGCGCCTGTATTTCTACCGCCAGGATGGGGAAGAGGAGACCCTGTTGATGGAAGGAAGCATGAACCTCGCCACTACCACCAACAACAAAATTCGGGTGCGCGTGACCCGCGATTTGACAGGGAACTGGGCAATATCGGCTGATCCTGAGGGGGAGTCCATATTTGTTCCGCAGGGAGAGGTCTGGGATAATACCCATGCGCTCAGCCTCTGGTTTGGGGTACGATGTACCTATACCACCAGTAACAGCACCCGCTTTTATTTTGATGATTTCAGGGTTGGGGAGATCATCCCCGGGGAACCGCCCGTTGTTAACCGTGTGGAGGTGATCAACAAAAACGCCCTTGATGTTGTCTTCAGTCGTGTTGTGAAACCGACAACGGCCGAAAACATCAACCACTTTTTTGTTGAAGACGGGATTGGACATCCCATGGTGGCCAGCCTTAACCCGGAACGGCCAAATATCGTACGTCTGCTCTTTTTTTCCGATTTTGATGAAAACCATGTCTACCCGATCCGGATATCCGGTGTGGACAGTTACGACGGACAGCTCATGGAGGTGTTTGAAGGGTTTTTTATCCACTATGTTTCCCATCGTTTTGATGTGGTATTTAATGAACTGATGGTCAACAGCCAGCCTGTCGTTTCACTGCCTCCCCACGACTGGCTGGAGTTATATAATACAACCGATATGCCCATTGACCTTGACGGCTGGGTCTTACAGCATCAAAACACCCGGCGCACCATTCCCAAAGCGACCATTCAGCCGAAAGGCTACCTGGTGCTGACTACCGAAGAAGCCCTGCCTTACCTGTTGCCATACGGCCATGTGGTTGCTGTGCCCGGCTTGTCGGCCAATGCGCTGACGATAGGTGGTGCGCAACTGTTGTTGTGGGATGACGATGAAAACCTGGTGTCGTTTGTTCATTATTCAGACCGCTGGTATAACGACCCTTCCAAGGCTGAAGGAGGATGGTCATTGGAAAAAATCGATCCATATAATTTTTGTGAAGGCGCCGGCAACTGGACAGCGAGCGAAGGTTCCCGGGGTGGCACACCGTCAACCATGAACAGCGTTTTTGACGAAAACCCCAATCTCTCCAATCCTGACTTGCTAAGGGCGGGTTTTTTGGACGAAAACCGGATCATGCTCCATTTTTCAGAGCCGATGGATGAGGCTTCTCTTTCCTCCGTCTTGCACTATCAACTCGAGCCGGAAATCGGACATCCGGATTCGGTTATGCCCCGAATGCCGGGTTTTTCAAAAGTGGCGCTTTACTTTCATAACCCTTTGGCGGATGAGGTGATTTATACATTGAAGGTCAGTGAACATTTGGTGGATTGTGCCGGAAATCCGATTGGCCGGAGAGAGGTGCCTGTCGCAGTTCCACAGTTGGCAAAACGTTCGGACATTGTCATTAATGAAGTGCTTTTTAATCCGCCGGCCGGTGGAGCACGCTATGTGGAAATGTTTAATGCCTCCGGCAACGTGTTTGACATGCAGGACTATATCCTTGCTTCGAAAGATACGATCCTCAACATGTATGAAACGGTGCGATACCTGTCAGAAGAGAGTTACCTGCTTTTTCCGGAGGATTACCTTGTTTTGACCAACGATGTGCCGGCTGTAAAAAATACGTTTATGACCCCGGATCCGGACGCATTCCTGGAAATCGATGGTATGCCGCGAATGACAAATGCCGGTGGGGTTACCGTATTAGCCACCAGGGCTCAGCGAGCCATTGACAGTTTGGTGTTTTCAGAAGACATGCATTTGCCGTTGCTTGCCAACACCAAAGGAGTTGCCATTGAACGGGTTTGTCCGCTGAGCCCGGTACAGGAGTTGTCTAACTGGCACTCTGCATCTGCAGCAGCAGGTTATGGGACACCAGGTTATCAAAATTCCCAATACATGAATCATTCCATTGGTATGGATACGAATGTTACCCTGGAGCCAAAGGTGTTTGCACCTGATGGTAGTGGTCATCATGACTTGCTCAACATTCATTATGCCATGAAAGAACCCGGTTATATCGCCAATATCCGTATATATGACCGTCATGGCAGGTTGGTAAGGAACCTGGTTCAGGGTAAATTGTTGGCCACATCGGGCGTGATCACCTGGGACGGTGTGACCGATAAAATCCAGAAAGCACCGGTGGGAATGTATGTGGTTCATTTCGAGGCATTTAATCATCAAGGAGAGATGTTTTCCCAAAAATTGGCCACCATTCTCGCCGCACAGCTGTAAAAACCCTCTACGCTGCTTCCTTGCCTCCACGCGTCTTCACCGTTTACCTCTTACTTTCAGCTTCTAGTTTCATATCGCGGCCCGCAGCCCAAGTGCTGCGTCTACCACTGCTCCTTTTTATGTAAATGGCAGGCCGGCCAAGTCCGGCCTGGACTGCATTGAACCCTTTCAGGGTTCTCGTTTGTTGGGCCTTGCCTGTACCCGAATTACATTCGGGGCTATCCATATTTAATCCTTTCAGGATTAGAGCTGAGCGGATTCCAAACCTCAGCTCCCAGCTCCCAGCGCTCATTTCGCTTCCTCGCATCTTCGTATCTTTTCTTAAGTCCCTTAAGTCGCATCCTCTCGCCCTCTCGCTCTCTCGCCCTCGCATCTTCGTATCTTTTCTTAAGTCCCTTAAGTCCCTTAAGTCTCATTCTCAACCCCTCCCGCTCTTACCCCTTCGCATCGTCACATCGCCGTGATCCCCAGCGTGGCAATCCAGATCCTGACACCTTCATTTTCAAGAAGTTTTCTGGTGCAGGCCTCCAGGGTT
>JAWLDT010000065.1:12694-14712 GCA_041686485.1 Bacteroidales bacterium
ACCCCTTCGCATCGTCACATCGCCGTGATCCCCAGCGTGGCAATCCAGATCCTGACACCTTCATTTTCAAGAAGTTTTCTGGTGCAGGCCTCCAGGGTTGACCCTGTTGTCACCACGTCATCAACCAATAATATTCCTTTGTGCTGTAATGCTTCCGGCAAGGGTGTTTCAAAAACGGCCGACACATTTTCCCAACGTTTGAAACGGCCTTTTTTTGTCTGGCTTGATGTTTTTTGCTTGCGTATTAATAAATCTGTATAGATTGGAATGTTTAGTGTATGAGCGATCCCCCTTCCGATGACCTCGCTCTGGTTAAAGCCTCTGGCGCGTTCTTTGGACGGATGTAGCGGCACTGGCAGGATGCAGTCGATCGCTGCATACATTGTTGAGTTTTTCATTGTTTTGCCAAGCTGCTCTCCAAGAAAGCGGCCCAGTGGCACATTGCCCCTGTATTTGAACTGATGTATCAAACGTTGTACGTTTCCGCCCTTTTGAAAATAATATAACGAAGTGCCGGTTTCCAGGGGAAATTTTCCCCAGAAAATTTCAGTCAGCCGGTTCTCTTTTTGCGTTTCAAAGCCGGTTTTAGGCAGGCTGACCCGGCACTCATCGCATAAAAATCGCTCTCCCGTTAGTAATAGTTGGCCACAAGCACAACATGTATCCGGATAAATAAGGGCAAAAAAATGCTTAAAATATAAAAGCAAGCTCTTTGTGTAGGGCATTCAAACGCATTTAAAAAAAATATAAATTTGCACCGCACGACTGGAACAGGGTTTTTTGTAACTTCCCGTTCTATAAAAATAGGAAATAAGTGCTCTCTGGTGAACATCTGTTAAAGCATAAAATGTGTGTGGTTATAATAATTGTTTTAACGGTAGCCAGGTTACTATTTACCCCAAGGTTTAAATATATGTATTGTTAACAGCATAATATCTGCAAAATGGAAGCAAAGGAAAACAATCAGGCAAACAAGAAAAATAGAAATGTTAACATATACCGGGTCACGATAGCCATATTGGGCGTCCTGGTTGTGTTGCTGGCTGTTCTATGGTTTACAGGCCGGCAGTCCTTGCAGGAGATGACGCAGGAAAGGGAGGTTGCCCAGGAGCTTAATGAGGCTCTTCAGCAGGAGCTGGATTCGGTACTCGACGACTACCATGCCACAAGGGCTGAATATGATAGTATTCTTACCGAAAAGGACAGTATTATTCAGGAGAATGCAGAAGAGATACGCGATCTGATCAGGCGCCAGGAAGATTATTACCGCATTCGTCGCCAACTCAACGCACTGCGCGACGTGACACAGGAGTATGTACATGAGATCGACAGCCTCTATACGGAGAACAAGGTGCTGAAGGATGAAAATGTCCAGATGCGTGATGAGATTCAGCACGCAGAACGACGAACGACAGAGCTGACTGAAGACAAGGAGGAGCTGGAGTCCAAGGTTGAGGAAGCGGCTACACTTCGTGCTTATCAGATTGAAACCACACCTTTCAGAATACGGGGACGTGGCCGGGAGTCCGAGACTGATCGTGCCCGGAGAGTAGAACAAATACGTGTTTGCTTCCTGCTCGGAGAGAACCCCGTTACCGAACCAGGGGAACGCAACGTGTATATGCGTATTGCTGCCCCCGATGGTAACATTCTTCGAAAAAGCGACAGCATGGAACATGCTTTCGTCCACCATGGCGACACCCTGCAGTTCTCAGTAAAAGAAACCATTAACTATCAAAACGAACAGATGAACACATGCCTGACCTGGCAACGGATTAACGAATTTGAATCGGGCGTGTATGGCATTTCTCTTTTTACCGATGAATTTAAGTTGGGAGAAACCGCTCTGGAGTTGCGATAGCTAAGGGTCGCCCTTTACCATGATCATCTGGCATCAGGAACCCAATACGGGCATGATGCTGTCCTGATGACTACTTTTCTGCTAACAGAGATTACTTTTCTCTGAAGGGTTGTATTGCTTCTGGTGCAATCATGGGCCTTTTATGCTGCTTTTTTTG
>JAWLDT010000066.1:0-12734 GCA_041686485.1 Bacteroidales bacterium
GAGGTAGACGCAGCACTTGGGCTGCGTGACTTCGGCCGACGTACCATTTACAAAAAAAGGGCAGAGGTAGACGCAGCACTTGGGCTGCGTGACTTCGGCTGACCCGCTAATTGAAAAAGAGATATGGTGGTAGTCTTAGCGCTTTGGCTGTGTACTGGTCGCCATGATAAGGGCAATTTAATTCAGCCCAGTGGCAACGCCCTGGGGAAAGAAGACATCACCATGAACCACCTGCGCCCTGAAAAGGGCAGCTTAAATGAACTATAATACAACAATTGAAAATATATAGTTAACAATGGGATCCTCTTTGAGACTCAGCGAGATTCAACTTAGAAATTTTGACATTCCTACAAGTAGCCTAACAATAACCTCATGAAGCTATATATTAAGAATATGGTGTGTGATCGCTGCATCATGGCAGTGAGAGAGGAAGCCGAAAAACTGGACCTGACACCGGTCAATGTAACGCTTGGCGAAATGCTTCTCAAAGAAGATGATATTGATAAAGTCGTGTTGCAGCAACTGGATAACAATCTGGAAGCCATTGGTTTCGAACGGATCGACAGTAAACGAAGCCAGCTGATCGAAAGAATCAAAAATACCGTCATTCAACAGATCCATCATTCCGCTAATCAAATGACCATCACCTGGTCCCAGTTGCTTTCCGACAAGCTGCATTATGAATACAACTACCTGAGCAACCTGTTCTCTTCAACAGAAGGCATAACCCTGGAACAATACATCATTCGTCAGAAAGTGGAAAAGATTAAAGAATTACTGATGTATGATGAACTGACGTTGAACGAGATCGCCTGGCAGCTTGGTTATAATAGTCCCGCCTACCTCAGCAGTCAGTTTAAAAAAGTGACGGGCATGACACCCGGACAATTTAAAAAGCTCCAGAAAAAGGGCAGAAGCACCCTCGACAGGTTGTAAATTAAAAAGCTCCAGGAAAAGGGCAGAAGCACCCTCGACAGGTTGTAAATTAAAAAGCTCCAGGAAAAGGGCAGAAGCACCCTCGACAGGTTGTAAATTAAAAAGCTCCAGGAAAAGAATAGAAGCACCCTCGACAGGTTGTCATTTTACACGCTACGGAATAAATACACATGTGCCTTGAAAGGCTGTAAATATCATAATCATTTCCCGGAATTGTGTAATAACTAATAAAACTTAATGAGGTACCTTTATACCTTTAAATATGTTATTGTTTAATCAAAAAATCAAAGGTATGAAGACATTAGTTTTATTAGCAGCAATGATGCTCCCTGTTTTGGGGTTTGCTCAGGAAAAAACAGTTGAATTTAAAGTGAATGGTTCCTGCGGTATGTGTAAAGACCGTATCGAGGAAGCAGCGATGCTTGATGGTGTTACCGAGGCCGAATGGTCCATGAGTGATCAGTTGCTGACCATCACGTATAATCCCGACATGCAGGACCTGGATGCCATCCATCAGAATATTGCCGATGCCGGACACGACACGGAAAAAGCAAAGGCAGATGATGGAACCTACGAAAACCTTCCGGCATGTTGCCATTATGAAAGGATGGAGTATGATGAAGAATGCGAAAGTCCTGAAGAAGGAAATTCCTGATCTGAGCAACTGCGATAATTGTATAGTAAATAATGATACGTGGGGTGGGCCCTCGCGTATACTGAAAATGTTCTGCATATGATCATTCGCTTCTTCCTTCAAAACAGGTTAATAGCCTGGATGTTAATTATTTTCCTCATCGGTTGGGGTGTTGCGGTCGCGCCATTCAACTGGCAGATTGATCTGTTGCCCAGAGACCCGGTACCGGTTGATGCTATCCCCGATATTGGTGAAAACCAGCAGATTATTTACACCGAATGGCAGGGCCGTTCACCCGAGGATATTGAGGATCAGATAACTTATCCGTTGACATCCACGCTTTTGGGCATTCCTGGTGTGAAAAGCATCCGGAGTACCTCAATGTTTGGCTTTTCCAATATTTATGTCATTTTTGAGGAAGATGTGGAGTATTACTGGAGCCGCTCACGCATCCTGGAAAAATTAAACTCCCTTCCGGCGGATCTGTTACCCGGGGAGGTTACGCCCCAGCTAGGACCGGATGCTACGGCCCTGGGACAGGTTTTCTGGTACACCCTGGAAGGTCATGACGCAGATGGCAACAATGTTGGAGGCTGGGATCTGCATGAGCTACGATCCATTCAGGACTACTATGTACGCCTGGCCTTAAACAGCGTGGAAGGCGTTTCGGAAGTGGCCAGCGCGGGGGGGTATGTAAAAGAATACCAGGTGGATATCGATCCCGATAAGCTGAACGTGTACGATGTTTCCATCCGGGATATTGGTCAGGCCCTCCGTGAAACAAACCGGGAAACAGGTGCCAGTACCATGGAGTATAACAAGGTAGAGTACCTGGTGAGGGGGCTGGGCTATATTGAGTCGCTTGATGATATACGCGAGACCGTTGTTGATGTTCATGATAATGTACCGGTTCGTATCCGGGATATAGCCAGGGTAAATATCGGGCCTGCCGCAAGAAACCATACCGGCATACTCGACAAGGGAGGGGAGGAAACGGTTGGCGGTGTCGTGGTCGTACGTTACGGCGACAATCCGTTAGCTGTGATCGACCGCGTGAAGGACAAGATTGAGGAGATCAGCCCTGGCCTGCCCTCGCGTGAACTGACTGACGGAACAGAATCCAGGGTGACAATCGTTCCTTTTTACGACCGAACCGGGCTTATCTATGAAACCCTCGGTACCCTGAATTATGCTATCATCCTGCAGATCCTGATTTCTGTCATCGTGATTATCGTGATGATCTACCACCTGCGAACTTCACTCCTCATTTCAGCCCTGCTTCCCCTGGCTGTGCTGATGAGTTTCATCTTCATGAAATATGTCGGGGTCGACGCCAACATCGTGGCCCTGTCGGGCATTGCCATCTCGATCGGTACAATGGTGGACCTGGGAATTATCATGAATGAGAATATCCTGCGCCACCTGCGGGAGCAGGCTTCCACAGGCAAAAATCGCCTGGAAACCGTTTACGAAGGGGCCATGGAAGTGGCGCCGGCCATCCTGACGGCAGTGGCCACAACCATCGTGAGCTTTCTGCCTGTATTTACCCTGCAGGCCGCCGAGGGACGCCTGTTTTCCCCGCTTGCGTTTACCAAAACATTTGCCCTGATATCCTCCCTGATTATCACCATGGCTTTTATGCCTGTCCTGGCCTATCAGTTTTCCGGAAAATGGAGTTTCCAGGGGCTTGGTAAATGGCGCAGGCATTTGTTTGTAAAACTGGTTGCCAATGCCCTGTTGATCGCTGCCGGCGTGTACGTTGGCTTCTATGTATTGTGGTGGGGCGGGTTGTTTTTCTTCTTGTTGGGCTTATCCGGACTGTTGCAACAAATCTTTCCCAAACAGATTGTGCCACGAAAGAATTTGATAAACATGGGGATAACGCTGCTGGTGGTCTTATTGCTGCTGGCCCGCGAATGGCTGCCTATCGGTGTTGAGCGTAGCCTCTTCATTAACGTCATCTTTTTGGTATTGATTATCGGAGCAGTACTGGGGCTTTTCCAGTTGTTCCTGCACTATTATCCCCGTCTGTTGATATGGTTTTTAGCCCATAAAAAAGTCTTTCTGATCATACCCGTATTGTTTATTCTGCTTGGAATAAATATCTGGCTGGGCTTTGGCAATGTCTTTGGTTTTGTGGCCAGGGGGTTCGACCAGGCAGGTGTCAACATTCGTTCAACCAGTGTCTGGAGCAGCCTGTATCATACTTTTCCCGGTTTGGGACGGGAGTTTATGCCGGCCCTTGATGAGGGAAGTTTTTTGTTGATGCCTACCACCATGCCTCACACAGGGATTGAGTACAACCTGGAGGTCCTGAAGGACCTTGACCGCCGTGTGGAGGCGATCCCGGAAGTAGAAATGGTTGTCGGGAAAGCCGGGAGGGCTGAAAGCCCGCTGGATCCGGCACCCATGACCATGTTTGAAAATGTCATTCATTACAAAAGTGAATACAAAACAGATGAGGATGGCCGGGCGGTTCGTTTTAAGGTGAATGATGACGGTGAATTTCTGCGTGATGAGGCTGGTGAGCTGATTCCCGACAGGCGTGGCCGTTATTACAGACAATGGCGTGAAAAGATTCAAAGTCCGGATGATATCTGGGATGAGATCACACGGGTGACGCGCTTCCCGGGTCTGACTTCCGCGCCACGATTACAGCCCATCGAAACCCGTCTGGTCATGTTACAGACAGGCATGCGCGCGCCGATGGGAGTGAAAGTGTTCGGGCCCGACCTGGAGACGATCGATGGTTTCGCAACGGATCTGGAAGCTGTCCTGCAGGATGTACCAACCATAAAAACACCTTCCGTATTTGCCGACAGGGTGGTAGGAAAGCCTTATCTCGAAATCGATCCCGACCGTGGTGCTCTCGCTGAACATGGTGTACGGATTGATGATTTTCAGGCAGTGGTGCAAACAGCCATTGGCGGGATGGCCATGACCACAACCGTCGAGGGCCGGGAACGCTACAACGTCAGGGCTCGCTATGCACGCGCGTATCGTGACTCACCCGAGGCACTTGAGGAAATCTGGATCGATACACCAGGCGGCTATAAGCTGCCTTTGAAAGAAGTTGCGGAGGTTACTTACCGTCGTGGGCCGGGTATGATTCGCGGAGAAGATACCTTCCTGGTAGCCTATATCACCTTTGATAAAGAAGATGGTCATGACGACTTTTCTGTCGTCCAGCAGGCGTCCGATATCATCGACAATCGTATCGAATCAGGCGATTTAACCGTACCGGAGGGGGTAAACTTTCATTTTTCAGGGAACTATGAGAACCAGATGCGTGCAGAAAAACGCCTGATGCTGGTTATCCCGCTGGCCATGCTTATCATCTTCCTGATATTGTACCTGCAGTTCAAATCGGTACCGGTATCACTGATGATTTTCAGCGCCATCATCCTGGCATTCTCGGGCGGCTTTCTGATGCTTTGGCTCTATGGCCAGTCATGGTTTATGGATTTTTCGGTCTTTGGAGCCAACATGCGTGACCTCTTTCAGATGGATGTGGTGAACCTGAGTGTTGCCGTATGGGTCGGGTTTATTGCCCTGTTTGGCATTGCTACCGATGACGGCGTTCTTATTGCTACCTATCTCAAAAATAGTTTCAGAAAGAACAAGCCATCCACCGTCAAAGAACTGCATGATGCCATCCTGGAAGCCGGTAATAAGCGCGTCAGACCCGCCCTGATGACCACAGCAACCACCTTGCTGGCCCTGCTGCCCATCCTGACATCCACCGGACGGGGAGCCGATATCATGATCCCCATGGCAATACCTGCCTTCGGCGGGATGACCATCGCCATCATTACGCTCTTCCTGGTACCGGTACTCTACGCCGTTTGGAATGAATACCTGATGGGAAAACATGATGATAAAACATAAAAGCGCGTGTTTTGCGCATCAATGTGATGACACACATCGCAAAACGATACAGGATCTACCAGGATGGTAAGTATAAAGAAAACAAGCTATATGATCATGCATAAAAAATTCATTCATCAAATACATCATCTAAACAGGATCACTTTTCGGGTGGCCGTAGCTGCCTTTGTGCTGTTGCTGCCCGGTATGGCCATGACCACACAGGCACAGGTGTATCCCGACCAATACCTGGATATGGCAGTCGAAAACAACCCTGGCCTGCAGGCGAAACAATCCGCTTACGAAGCTTCAAAGCAGCAGATACAGATAGCTTACGCCCTGCCTGACCCCGTGTTGTCCGGGGGTATCTTTACCCCACCTATGGAGAGACTCATGGGGAACCAATTAGTTGATGCTGGTGTTATGCAGCACTTCCCATGGTTTGGTACCCGCCGAAAACAATCAGAGGTCGCACAGAAAGCTTCAGAACGCCGTTACCAGGAATATCGCGAAGCCAGAAACAGCCTTTTCCTGGATATTACAGATCAATGGTTGCGTTATTTCAAAAAAGACAAGCAAATCGAGATCATTGATCGCTATATAGCTCTTTTACAGGACAGGGAAGCGCTTATCTATGCCCGGTATGAAGGCGGTCAGCAAACACCCGGACTGTCGCTGGATATTTACCGCCTGGAGATTGAGATGGCCAACCTGTTGAACCGCCGGGATAAACTCAATGAAGAGAAGCTTTCCCTGTTGCGCAACTTTAATATTCGGATCGGCAGACAAGCAGAAGCCGCGGTTGAAATCCCTGACACCCTCCCGGAAACGGCAGATCAATCCTATCAGGCTGATGCCGGGGAAGCGGTCTTTTCCGAAAACCCAAAATACAATACTGCGACTGCCAGGGCAGAAGAAGCCCACAAACAAAAGGAAGTCACCAGGAAAAAAACGCGCCCGACCTTGGGAATCGGACTGCAATACGCATGGTTTAACGCTGGCGATGCCGCCATGGGACAAATGGAAGGCGGCCATATGGTGATGCCTATGTTCTCCGTTAGTCTGCCTGTATATGGCTCGAAGAACCAGGCAAAGCAACAGCAAAGCTTGTTGATGGCCGAGGCTGCCGGCTTCGAAAAACATGAACAGCTGGAACAGTTGCAGACAGAATGGTCAACATTATTATCTCAACTGCAAAACCTGCAACATGACCAACAGTTTTACCATCAACAGTTTGAGATCACCCGGAAGTCTATGGATCTCGTGATGACAGCGTATGCCGGCGGCGACGAAGGTTTTACGGAATTGCTTGACATACAGGAACTGTTGCTCGACCTCGAATGGCGACTGCTGGAGAATCATGTAAATCGTCACACCAAAAGGGCGGTTTTGGATAAACTTCAGGCAAAAAACATTTTTAAATAATAGAATGGCTGACTTATGAAAAATCAAACGTTGATAAATTTTGGCTGGTATGTACTCATTTTCCTGGCTGGTCTCCTGCTGGGATACATCCTCTTAAACGTATTCAGCAATGACGGTTCACATGATCAGGATCATAATAGTGACACTGATCATGAACTGGAAGCTGAACACAACGAGATATCCGGGGATGATGATGTAGTGTACACCTGCTCCATGCATCCACAGGTAAGGCAGGAGGAGGAAGGCGATTGCCCCATCTGCGGCATGGAGCTGATTCCTGCTTCTGAGGAAGATGACACACAGGAAGATGACCTTTTTCTGTTTACCATGCAGGATATGCACAGCGAGTGGGCCAATGTGAAAACCAGTAAAGTGGAGGCCATTCATGCTACCGGCCGTTTACGACTCACAGGCAAACTGGCTGCCAATGAATCAGAAACGCGCCGGATAACAGCGCATTTCCCGGGTCGTATAGAGGAGCTTTTTATTGACTACCGGGGAGCGTATATCTCTCGTGGCGACAAGCTTGCTTCACTCTATTCGCCGGAGATGAAACAGGCCCAGCAGGAACTTCTGAGTGCGGCTACAGATAAAGAACAACGTTCACGCTTGTATGAATCTGCCCGCAGCCGGCTGAAACATTTCAGGCTTACCCCGGAGCAGATCGATGCCATCGAAGAAAGGGGAGAGGCGGTTGCCAACATGGACGTCTATGCTACCCGTGATGGCTACATAACCCGGATAGCTGTGCGCGAAGGGGAGTATGTGGATACTGGCCAGCTGCTCTATGACATTGCGAACCTGGACGGTGTCTGGGTGGAGCTGGATGCCTATGAAGAGCAATTGCGGCACCTCGAAACCGGACAAGAGGTCACTGTAAATGTCAATGCCGTACCGGACAATGCATATTCCGGACAAATTGAATTTGTGGACCCGGTTATTGATCCCCGGACGCGAACAGCTCGTGTGCGACTAAGCCTGGATAACCCGGAACATTTACTAAAGCCTGAAATGCTGGTTAATGCTGTTGTGGATGCTTTTGACTTTCGTAAAAAGCAGCTTGTTGTGCCGGCCACGGCCGTATTATGGACAGGTGAACGCTCGTTGGTTTATGTAAAACAACCTGAGCGGGAGGGTTTTACTTTTGAATTCAGGGAGATTGAGACTGGTGCCAGGCTGGAAGAGGGCTACCAGGTTGTTTCCGGGCTCTCCGAAGGGGAGGAGATTGCCGTGAACGGGGTATTTGCCATTGATGCGGCTGCACAGATGCGCGGGCATTACAGTATGATGGCCCCTCCTGAAAAAACAGTACTTCCTGAGCCTTTTCAAAGCAACCTGGAGGCGCTGTTTGATCGCTATTTTGCATTGAAAAATGCCTTGGCCGACGATGAATCCGCTCGTGCTGCTGACCGTGCCGGGGAAGTACTGGAACAGCTTCATGAAACCGGGCAGCACTCGCTGGAAGGGGAGCATCATGTGTTTTGGATGGAACGATATGCCGACATAGCGGAAAGCCTTGATAACCTACTGGACGCTGACGATATTGCTGAACAGCGCATGTATTTTGAACCGCTCTCAGAAGCTTTTATCAACACGGCACAAACCTTTGGCGCCATTGGTCAAACCTATTATGTTACCTTTTGTCCGATGTATGATGATGACAGGGGGGCATACTGGCTCAGCGAATTTGAAGAGATCAAAAATCCCTATTTTGGCGATATGATGCTGCGCTGTGGCGAAGTACGTGAGACGATCAGGGCAGGCGTCGGAAATGCGGAAAGAGAGACAGCCTCCGAAATGGAAGGACATGTGCATTAAGCCTCTCCTGTACCGGTATCTTCTCCGCCTTCATCCGTATCTTCCAGTTCTTTGAGAATCTCACGCACGTCTTCATCGGTGCTGTGCAGCTTCTTTTTGCAGATACGTATGAGTTCTGTAGCACGTTTTACCTTGTCGGAGAGCTCATCCACGCTGATCTCTCCATCCTCAATCTCAGCCACAATGGCCTGTAGCTCCTCAAAAGCTTCTGTGTATCCGGGTGTTTCACTCATGGTCGGGTTCTTTTGACGTTATGGTTTGGCTTTGTATGGTACCGTTGTAAAGTACTGTTTCCAGGATATCTCCCTGTTTCACAGAGCCTGCTTCTTTTATGGCTTTCCCGTGGGTTCGTGTAATACTATACCCCCTTTTCAGGACATTGACCGGATCCATTTGCCTGACAGCATTCTGCAGATTGTCAATATATTGGGTTTGCTGTCGCAACAGCATCAGGCTCTCATTCCGGCATTTTTCCTCAAGCAGCTCCAACTTCTGTTTCCTGTCCTGCAGCAGGCCCCTGCTGTGACGGCTTACCAGCTGTAATTGGTGAGGCAATGCATAATCCCGTGCGTGACGGGTGACAAATCGGCTTTGTTGGTTCAGCGTCCGAACCTGTTCTTTGAGCCGGGATCGATTCGCTTTGAGCAATGAAAGGGTTTCTGAACGAAAAAGCTGTATATGATGGTTAAAATGTTGTTTTTCCTCTTGCATTCGCCGGCTGGCATAGTGATGCAGTCTCTCTTCGGCCGTTTGCAGGGCAGCGGAAAAGTCATTGAAATACTGTATGAGCGTTTCTGCCAGTTTTGTTGGTGTGATCAGATTGGAGTGTGCCACCATTTCGGTGACGGTCTCATTGGTAGCATGTCCGATGCCGGTAAATACGGGCAACGGAAAGCGGGCAATCTCACGTGCAAGTTCGTAACGGTTATAGGCCGATAACCCAATATCACCGCCACCGCCCCGGATGATCGCCACCAGGTCAAAGTGGTGTTTTAATTTTTGGATGCGCCTCAATTGCCGGGTGATGGAACGTACAGCTTGTTCGCCCTGAAGCAGGGACGGGAACAGGATGTGGCTGACCGGATACTGCCGCGGGTTATCTCGGATCACCTTTGTAAAATCCGCATATCCTTTGCTGGTTTCGACCGATATAACCGCAACACGCCGTGGGAGTAATGGTAAAGAATGCTGCTTGTTTTGATCAAAGATGCCCTCCCGCTTCAGGGCGTCGATGCTTTCCTTTTTCTCCTTCTCCAGATCGCCCAGGGTAAAAGATGGGTCGATATCCAGGATGCGGAGGGATAGGCCGTATACAGGGTCAAAGGTGATACGGGCCAGAAACATGATTTTGATCCCGTCAGCCAGTGGCTCATTCAACACTTCCTGAAAACGTTTATTGATGGCCTTGTAGTCGTCGCGCCAAATGATTGCCCGTAACTGTGCCGTGATCCTGCCTTGTTCTTTTTCCATCAGGTCGGGATAGCAATGACCTGACCGGCTGTAATGGTTGAGCCTGTTCATCTCTGCCCGGATCCAGTAAGCACTCCTGTAGCGTTCAGCAAGCGTTTTTTTGATGCTAACGGCTACCTCCGACAGGGAAAAGACGGTTTTTTCAAGGATCTTCTCGGGCATGGTTTCGTCAGCTCATATTATCCCTGATTTGTTTGCCTACCTGGTAAGCATCGCCGATCTTTTCACCTACCCGGCGATATTCCCTTACAGCACCAAAATAAATCAGCGGATCAAAAGCGGCAATGTCGATGGAGCCGATATCTTCAACATCCTTCAGTTTATCGGTATCCACATGGACTTCCATAATCTCACCCACAAACTGATTGGTTTTTCCCACCAGGTGTGTATCCTGCAAGCGGCATTCAAAATTCAGCGGGCACTCTTTGATGATGGGCGACTGAACAATACTGGCCGGCATTTTGGTCAGTCCGGAACGTTCAAACTTGTCCAGATCTCTTCCGGAGGTGATGCCACAAAAGTCAGCTTCTTTCATAATTTGGGCAGAAGCAATGTTGACGGTGAAGTCCTGGTTTTGCTTGATTCTTTCTCCGGAGAAACCCCTTGTGCCAACCGAAATTCCCAGTGTCGGCGGCTGACTGGTCAGTAATGTCACCCAGGCAATGGTGACAATGTTCGCATTTTCCATGTTTCCGGTAACCACCAGGGAAGTGGGCAGTGGGAACATAATTTTTTTGGGACCGAAACGGGTTTTCATAATCTCAGCATGCTACAGTTCGTAAAAATGTTTTTTACGAATTTAACAAATATCCTGGAACAAACAGGACAAGATTCCGGTTCTTGTCCTGTTAATGGTTTTGCGCTTTTTGTCATGTTCCGCTTTGGCTGTATTTCCCGGAAAAAGAACGTAAGCCGGAATCCTGCCGTTAATGTGCCCAGTTGATGGTTTTGAGGTGATTCAACATGTCTTTGGCTTTGTCCAGGGCGATTAGGGCCCGTTGATTGGAATAGTTGGTAAGAAATGTGACCCCCAGTTCCTGGTCTTTCTCTAAGAGTTGAATCGCTGTTTCTTCAATGGCCTCTTGCATGGCAATCTGTTCATCCTCAAAAGCATCCCATTCTTCCCTGACCATTTCAATATTATTGGGATAATCAAGGTCTATCATATTTTCCAGGGCGTTAAACACGTCAAATGCATTTTCGGGGTCATAGTCGAATGCCCCTTCCGGGGGATCAAAATGGAAGTCCAGGTTCAGGGCATCCTCGACCGGCCAGGGTTTGTGATAGGCATCGGGTGTCTTGTTAATTCCGGAATACCATGGTACCAGTACTGATCCGCAAGGGGCGGCGGTAGTGCGCCAGGCAACAGAACCTACCTCGGTCGGCATCCAGTTGCGTAATTGATATACCACCAGCTCCTGTGTCCTGCCACTGCATATGCTTCCGGTACCCGGTTCATGGTGGGGTGATGCATCATCAGGCATTCCAAGTGCATGCGACATCGATAGATCCGGCTCTTGTCCTTCCTGGTGGCCATGACTGCGTAAGAGGTTAACCACATCCATCATATCGAATGGATGGTTCGGATAGAGGGCAAACGGCAATTGCTCGTCAGCAGGAAGATCAATCAATTCATTTTTGACAAGCGAGTGGCTGTACCATTGTCTGGGATCAACGCCCTGTTCATCCCTGAAGCTACCCTCAGCCGCCTCGCGGTTGAATGCTTTGCGGAAGCTGAATGGCTCACCTGAATCAGGATCGTACCAGCCTCGTTCAATCGTGTAATCAACCAGTCCATCTGAGGTTATTACATCGTCATTCTCATCGGGATCGGTTTCGTCGCCGATGATATTCACATTGGGAAGCAAAACCACGGCATCATCGGGGATCCGGGTGGCTATCCAGTGCTTTCCGCGAACGGCGCTGATCATCCATGCTTCATCAGCATCAGCGATAATATAGGTTCTTCCGGAGGAAGCGTATCCGAAGTGATCCAGCAATTCCGTGGCAATTTCAACACCTTCCCTGGCGGTTTTGGAACGTTGTGCCACCAGGCGGCGTAACATATACCCGATGCCACCATCTGTGATATCACCTCTTTCAACGAGGTCATCATAGGAATCTTCATGGGTACGGGTTGCATCTGAGGCGATGGCGACCCCCCATTCGTTGAAATAGCCGTCAGAGAATTCAGCGCCCGGGTTGCTTGTCCATAAGAAAGCGTATGTTTCTTCGACCTGTGGCCAGGTACCTCCCCGCCGCAAATTCACAACACTGCCGGGTTCGTGCTGCATGCGTGGTACGTAGCGGTAATTCAGGTTGCGTAAACCGCCATTTTGCTCAAGATGACCAAATATAACAGATCCATCATGGCTGGCATCCTTGCCCACCACAACGGCAAAACAGCCATAAGCTGATTGCGCCGCAAGGAGAGTTACAATCAGAAAAATAAACGAGGTAAACAGGGTTTTGAGTTGTGACATGGTTGTAGTTGGTTATTTGGTTATATATGTATTTGGTTGTTTAACATATTGTGATGTTTGCATCTTAGTCGGTAAACGGTGAACGGTGAACGGTGAACAGT
>JAWLDT010000066.1:12834-14674 GCA_041686485.1 Bacteroidales bacterium
CTTTCTTCCTTCCAGCTTCAAGCTTCGAGCTATCTTCTTCTTTCTTCCTTCCAGCTTCGAGCTTCGAGCTTCGAGCTATTTTCTTCCAGCTATTGTTCTTCCCCCTTGATATATACCGTTTCACCCCCCAAAACTGTCCGCAACACTTCTATTTCATGGATCTCATCCTCGGGGATGTCAAAATAGTCCCGGTCGATAACCACGAAATCAGCCAGGTTATTGCGTTTGATCGCTCCTTTTTCGTTTTCCGAAAACTCGAGGTAGGCCGGCCAGACCGTATAGGCTTTTAATGCCTCTTCGCGGCTTAGTCGCTGTTCGGGAAACCACCCATCAGATGGGTTTCCTTCTCTGTCCTGCCGGGTAACGGCTGCATGCATTCCATAAAAAGGGTTGTAGGGCGATACGGCATAATCGGAGCCTGCTGCGATGATACCACCATTATCAAGAATACTTCGCCAGGCATAAGCCCTGGAGGCCCTTTCACTGCCAATCCTCGCTTCGGCAAACAGCATATCTTCCGTAGCGTGTATTGGTTGCATGGAGGCTATGACATTTCGGTCGGCAAAACGCATCAGGTCATCTTCAGACAGGATCTGGGCATGTTCTACAACCAGTCTGGCTTCCTCCGGAGTTTTTCCGGTCATCTCCATGGCTTTTTCAAAAGCATTCAATGTGACATGGTTACCCCTATCTCCGATAGAATGGGTACGAGTGCTATATCCAAGCTCCAGAAGGTCGGCAACAAGTGACGAATAAGCCTCTATATCCTGTCCAAGCTCACGTAAAGAGCCGGTTTCCTCCGGGGCGTCCTCATAGGGTTCTTTCAGAGCTGCACCGCGCCCGCCCAGGGACCCATCGATAAATTTCTTTACCCATCTCACCGTGTACCGGTCATCATAAAGACCGATCAGCGGTCGTCCGACCTCCATGGCTGTAGAATCCGTTACAGCATCCATCAGGCGCACTTTCAGGGCTTCTTCCTCATAGGCATCACATCGAAGATGAATATCATCCATGGTGCTGGCAGTCAGGTCATGAATGGTGGTCAGACCCGCAGCAAGGGCTGCCTCACTGCCCATTCCAAGTGCCTCTGTTCGTTCTTCTTCCGACAGTTCGGGGGCTTCGGGTACATGCTGGTTGACAAGCCAGCCTGCCGCGGAGACAAGCACGCCTGTGGCCTGCCCTTCATCATCACGAACGATGGTTCCGGCTTCTGGATCGCTGGTCGAATGATCAATACCGGCAACTTCAAGGGCTTTGCTGTTAACCAAATGGGCATGGCCGCAATATCGGCGTAGTACAACCGGATTATCAGGGCTAACCCGGTCAAGTAACCGGCGATGAGGCTCCTCTTCCCAGAGTGCATCATTATAGCCGCTGGCAATAATCCACTCACCTGGAGATGCCTGGGCTGTCGCTTCTTCTATTGTTGCCAGGAGATCTTCTAAAGGCATCCAGTATACATCGAGGGGCGCAGCATACAAATTTCTGCAAAGACTTTCAAAATGCATGTGGCTTTCTGTCAGTCCTGGGATAACCGTTTGTCTTTCCAGATCTACCACCCGGGTTTTATCACCGGCATATTCCATGGCCTCTTCATTGTTGCCAACAAATAAGAACCGATTGCCGCGAACGGCAATAGCTGCAGCTACAGGTTTATCCTCATCCATGGTATAAACATGTGCGTTGGTATATATGATATCGGCACGTTTGCTGTTACATCCGGTTAGCATAGCAAACAAAATTACCGGAATAAAGGCAATAGGTAATAAGTGTTTTTCCATCTGTTTATAATTTCGTAACTATCTGTTATTTAGATTTATGTGGTTGTATTTAAGCT
>JAWLDT010000067.1:0-14353 GCA_041686485.1 Bacteroidales bacterium
CGCAGCACTTGGGCTGCGTGACCTCGGCCGACCCGCTAATTGAAAAAGAGATATGGTGGTAGTCTTAGCACCTGGGCTGCGTGACCTCGGCCGACCCGCTAATTGAAAAAGAGATATGGTGGTAGTCTTAGCACCTGGGCTGCGTGACCTCAGCCGACCCGCTAATTGAAAAAGAGATATGGTGGTAGTCTTAGCACTTGGGCTGCGTGACCTCAGCCGACCCGCTAATTGAAAAAGAGATATGGTGGTAGTCTTAGCACTTGGGCTGTGTACTGTTGCGCCCTGAAAAGGGCAATTTAATTCAGCCCAGTGACAACGCCCTGGGGAAAGAGGACACCACCATGAATCACCAGCGCCCTGAAGATAGGGGCAGCTTAAATATAACCACATAAATCTAAATAACAGATAGTTAAAAAATTATACACTTATGAAAGACAAAGTAGTATTAATCAGCGGTGGCAGCTCGGGGATTGGGTTAGCCATTGCAGAAGACCTGATATCACGTGGGAGCCAGGTTATTTCTCTCAGCAGGAGTAAGAAGAAAATCGAGCGGGCTCTTAAGCAAAAACCGCAACTAAAAGGCAAGGTTGATTTTGTCACCGGTGATGTTTCCAAACCGGACGATGCCAAACGTCTTTATCAGCATATAGTTGACAATTATGGCGTACTGCATGGCTTGGTGAACAATGCCGGCGTATTGACGAAAGGCACACTGGAAACAATCAGCGTCGAAGACTGGCAGTTTACCCTGGATGTTAATCTGACCGGCCCTTACATGCTGACCAAAACCTTGTTACCATTGATGAAAAAAGCCGGCGGAGCTTCCATTGTAAACATTTCGTCAGTTGCCGGATTAAAACCGGGCACAAGCGTAGCATACTCTGTGTCCAAGGCCGGGCTTGATATGCTTACCCGGTTCCTGGCCGGAGATCTGGGTCCTTACAAAATCCGGGTAAACGCTGTCAATCCGGGACTCGTAAAAACCAATATCCATCTGGACAACAAGATCTTTGAAGACACAAAAAACTATGAAGCCATGCTGGATAAAGCCCGCCCGCGTTATCCTATAGGACGTATTGGCGAGCCAGAGGATATTGCAAACATGGTCAGGTTTCTCCTATCCAAAGAGTCATCATGGGTCACTGGAAGCATCATCGCCGCAGATGGCGGTGTACTGGTTGAAAACGACCTTATCCCGCCCAAAGAGCCACAATAAGGTCATTTAAAGAACCTAAATGACCGTGCAGATCCTGGACAATGACATTTTTGCTGTACTATTCGTGGTTTCCTGACTAGTGTCTGTCAATACCTGTGTTCTACAGGCAGGTAAATCTATACGCTGGCCGAGCTCAATTGGTAATTAATTTGAAAGACTTGCCTGGCGTTTTACGTCAGCATCTTGGCTATATCTTCCACCTGAAAGATCTCCTTTGCCCTGATTCCCTTTTTGGTTTCCTGCAGGGTGCAACAGGGGTTGTGATAGTCGTGTTCAAAGATCAAAATATAGTCGTCCCTGAGTGCGCGATGCAGAAACGCTTCTTTCTCCTTCATGGACAGCGAGGGGTGAATATCGAAGCTGGGAACATAAGCGAGCGGAATATTACCAACGGCTGAAATAAAGTCAGCCATAAAAACCACTTTTCTGCCATTGGATTCGAAAATTGGTACGATCTGTCCTTCCGTGTGGCCATTTTTAATTTCCAGTTCAACCCCTTCACAGAAATTGCCTTCCTCGTGTATAAACTCAAGGTGACCGCTGTCGTAAATCGGTGCAAGGTTTTCTTCGAAATAAGAGGCTCCTTCTCTGGGGTTTGGATTCATGGCCGTATCCCACTGTTTTTTACTGCAGTAGAAGGTAGCATTTGGAAATACCAGCTCCGGCGTCTTTCCATCAGAAGCCCATTTAACGGCACCGCCCACATGATCAAAATGCAGATGGGTAAGGATTACATCCGTTACCTGATCGAAGGTGTATCCATACCTGGAAAATGACTTCTCCATGCTGTCATCGCCAAACCGGGGATAGTAACTGAAAAATTTCTCGCTCTGTTTATTACCCATGCCAACATCAACAAGAATAAGCCTGTCGTCTTTTTCAACCAGCAAACATCGGGATGTCAGCGGGATCAAATTGTTTTCGTCTGCCTGGACATAGCGTTCCCAGACAACTTTCGGCACCACGCCAAAACAAGCGCCACCATCCATTTTAAAATTCTCTGCAATAATGGGGAAAAACTTCATATGCACTATACGTTTAAAATTACAAACAATGATTGGTCGGTGAACAGTGAACAGTGAACGGTAAACAGTGAACGGTAAACAGTAAACAGTGAACGGTCCTTTGTTTTATCGTTAGTTTTACGCGTCTTCGCATCTTCGCGTCTTCGCATCTTCACGCCCTCACGCTCTCACTCTCACCCACTCCCATCTAACGGGTCTTCTCGCTCTCTCTGACAATCCTGAGACTTCTTCACCTTTCGACGTTTCGACCTTTTGACCTTCTTACAAAAATACAAAAAGCTTACCTGAACACAGCACTTCAAAATATTTTATCTTTACCAGTCAAACAGCATGCAATGAAGGTACATTTCATAGCCATAGGCGGCAGTGCCATGCACAATCTGGCGATTGCCCTGCATAAGAAGGGATATACAGTTTCCGGTTCCGACGACCAGGTTTTTGATCCTTCCCGTAGCCGGTTAGCACATTATGGTCTGTTGCCTTCGCAAATGGGTTGGAACACCGACCGCATTCATCAGGAACTGGACGCTGTGATCGTTGGTATGCATGCCCGCGCTGATAACCCTGAACTTCACAGGGCAAGGGCACTTAATCTTCCGGTTTATTCTTATCCTGAATTTTTATACAATCAGTCAAAAGACAAAAAGCGCATTGTGATCGGTGGTAGTCATGGAAAAACAACAATCACATCTATCATTCTGCATGTTCTTAATTACCTTCAGATTGACACCGACTATATGGTGGGCGCCCAGCTCCGGGGCTTTGAAGTAATGGTCAGGCTTTCCGAAAATGCCCCTTACATGGTTATGGAAGGCGATGAGTATTTGAGTTCCCCGGTTGATCCCCGACCGAAGTTCCATTTATATGCCCCGCACATTGCGGTGATCAGTGGCATAGCCTGGGATCATATCAATGTATTTAAAACTTATGAAGACTATCTGGAACAGTTCAGAACTTTTATTCATTGTATAGAAGAAGGTGGCAGTCTGATTTATTGCGCAGATGATCCGGAAGTAAAGGCATTGTGTGAGGCTGAGGCCCCTGACACCATAAGTCTGATTCCTTACGGCCTGCCGGCCCATGAAACAGAAGACGGTGTTACCTGTCTGATAGATGACCAAACGCGTTATCCCATTCATCTGTTTGGGCATCATAATTTACTGAATATCAACGCTGCCCGAATTGTATGTCACCATCTGGGGCTAAACAATGTGCAGTTTTTCAGAGCGCTGGCTCACTTCCGGGGTGCCTCCAAACGACTGGAAGTGTTATATACCGGGAATGGAACCAGGGTAATCCGGGATTTTGCGCATGCACCCTCTAAGGTAAAAGCAACAATAGAAGCCGTTAAACAACAGTTTCCCGCGAAAAAACTGGTAGCCTGCCTGGAACTATTTACTTTCAGCAGCCTGAATGCCGATTTTTTACCGCATTACAATTCTACGATGGATCCGGCAGATATAGCTTTCGTGTATTTTAATCCACATGCGTTGAAAATGAAAAAATTGCCGCCCATCACACGGGAAGACGTAAAGGCAGCTTTCGCCAAACAAGACATGAAGGTTTATACAGATAAAGACAGTCTGGAACAGGCACTTCAGCAGGAAACGGACAATAACAGCTGTTTGTTGCTGATGAGCTCGGGGGATTTCGGCGGGCTTAATATACAAGATCTGATACAATCATTGCAGTGATTCCAAAAAAGAGATAACCAACCCTGATATGTGTATGACAGTATTGTTGAAACATAAGGGATCTTTCACTGCAGCCGCATAGAAGAAGTCCTGTTGGGTTTAAATGGCAATAAATATATGTATAACGTATGAAAACAAACGAAGTACAACCTGTTATCGAAGCAAGTTGGCTCGAGGTTCTGCAACCGGAGTTTTCGGCCCCCTATTTCAAGGCCTTAAAATCTTTTCTGCTGGAGGAAAAGGAAAAGCATCCTGTTTATCCGCCGGGACCCCGAATTTTTGCGGCGTTTAATAACACTCCGTTTTATGATGTAAAAGTCGTTATCCTGGGTCAGGACCCTTATCATGGGCCCGGGCAGGCGAACGGACTCTGTTTTTCAGTTAACAAAGGGGTATCTAAGCCCCCTTCTTTACTTAATATCTTTAAAGAAATCAAGGATGATTGTGGTTTACCGATTCCGGAAAATGGTGATCTGGGGCTGTGGGCCAGGCAGGGAGTATTGCTTCTGAACGCTACGCTGACGGTGCGTGCCAGGAATGCAGGTTCTCATCAAAACAGGGGATGGGAAGATTTTACGAATGCAGCGATCAGGACATTATCGGAAAAACGGGAAGGTCTGGTATTCATGCTTTGGGGCAGCTATGCCCAGGCCAAAGCATCAATGATCGATACGACCAAACACCATATCCTTAAAGCCCCACACCCCTCTCCCCTTTCAGCCTCAAGGGGGTTTTTCGGATGCCGGCACTTTTCGAAAACGAATAAATTGTTGCAGGAGCAAGGCAAGGATCCGGTTGATTGGTCTGTGGCGTGATATATTTTACGAACTTTGTGATCGTCAGATGTACTAAATAATTGTGTAGACACTAAAAGCTATAGCTGTGGAAGATTATCTGTTTGGCATACGACCGCTTCTGGAAAGTCTGGAAGAAGGGAAAAAACCTGAAAAGGTTTTGATACAGAAAGGGTTACAGGGGGAGAATTTTCAACAACTTTTCTCTGTCATACGCAAAAAAAATATCCCATTCCAGATGGTGCCCATAGAGCGTTTAAATAAGATAACCAGGAAGAACCATCAGGGGATTATCGCATTTATGCCGGTTATTGAATACCAATCGTTGGAATCCCTGCTGCCGGGTATTTACGATGCCGGAGAGACACCATTGTTATTATTGCCGGATGGTGTTACCGATGTGAGAAATATGGGGGCTATTGCACGTTCGGCTGAATGTGCTGGCGCCCATGCGTTGATCCTTTCTGCAAAAGGCAGTGCCCCGGTCAATGCGGATGCCATGAAGGCTTCGGCAGGGGCCTTGTCACGTATTCCGGTCTGCCGGGAGCCTAATATCCTGGAGACAATTGCATTCCTTCAGGAGTGCGGTATTCATGTTATCGCATTCGACGACCGTGAAAAGGCCAGTATATACGATGCAGACCTATCCGTTCCGCTGGCGGTTATCGTCGGAGATGAGGATAAAGGTGTGTCTGCTGCAGCGCGAAAGCTTGCCGACAAACATGCAGCCATACCAATGAAAGGGACTATTGCTTCGTTGAACGTGTCGGTCGCCACAGGTATCATTTTGTTTGAAACCAGACGACAACGCATGAATCAATCAAGACAGTCTGTATAGAAGTCAGCGTGTAATTGTATATCCAATACGACCCGTCATGAATACAGGTATTTTTATACCATGCTTTGTTGATCAGCTTTATCCGGAAACGGGGTTAAACATGATTCGGATATTGAAAAAAGCGGATGAGCTGAAAAAGGCGCATATGCGATTTCACCACAATCCTGACCAAACCTGCTGTGGCCAGGTTGCCTTTAACGGGGGATTCTGGGATGAAGCCAAACACCTGGGTGAAAAGTTTATGCGTGATTTCATGGATTATGACTATGTAGTGGGTCCGTCAGCCTCATGTGTCGGTATGGTGCGTAATTACTATCCGCAAATGTTCTATAATTCCGCCTGGCACAATCAGAATAAACAACTTTCGAAGAAGATCTATGAGTTTACTGATTTTCTTATTAGTGTGATGGCTGTGGAAGATCTTGGTCTTTCCCTTGAAACGCATATTACAATTCATGATGCCTGCACGGCCATTCGTGAATATGGCCTTAGGGATCAGCCCCGCCGTTTGTTGCAGCAGGTAAAAGGTCTCCGTATAACAGAAATGAAGGAGCGCGATGTATGCTGTGGGTTTGGCGGCACATTCTCAGTCAAACATGCGGCTATTTCAGTGGCTATGGCCGAGCAAAAGGTCCAGCACGCACTGGATACAGGCGCAGAATACATCGTCTCTACCGAAGCATCCTGCCTGATGCATCTGCAGGCATACATTGATAAACAGAACATCCCTGTCAAAACGATGCACATAGCAGATCTTCTGGCGAAAGCCTTAAACGGTTCACCGAATGTAAAAATCTCAGATATACAATCATGACTATAGGAATTGATATTGGTGGGAGTACCACGAAAATTGTCGGTATTAAAGATGGTACAATAATTAAACCCCTGACGGTACAGGCCAACGACCCGGTTGCTTCGGCTTCGGGTGCTTTTGGTAAGTTTTTAACTGTTAATAAGTTATCTTTTGATGAAATACAGCAAGTAGTGGTGACCGGTGTGGGTGCCGGTTTTTTGGGTGAGCGCCTGTTAGGGTTACCCATTGAAAAGCTTGAAGAGTTCAAGGCGATGGGATATGGGGGATTATTCCTGTCTGGTCTGAAAAAGGCAATCATTGTCAGCATGGGTACCGGAACAGCTTTTGTTAAAGCCCACGGTCGCTGCATAAAACACCTCGGCGGAACAGGCGTCGGTGGCGGAAGCATTGCCGGGCTCTCGAGGATAACCACAAACCTGACAGACATAGACAGCATCATTGAAGCAGCCGGAAAAGGGAACCTGAAAAATGTAGACCTGAGTGTGGGCGATATTGCCGCCAATGATATCGGCAACCTCCCTTCCAGCATCACAGCCTCCAATTTTGGCAAACTCAATGATCAGGCTAACAAAAATGACATCACAAGCGGTATTCTTAATATGGTTTTTCAGGTTGTGGGGATGATGTCTATTTTTGCAGCGCGCGCGGAAAAAGACAAAGACATTATTTTGTCGGGAAAACTCGTCAATATCCCCCTGGCCGGCAAAACATTCAGGGAACTGGCAAAGCTGTATCACGTCGAGTTTCATGTGCCTGATCATGCACCATATTGTACCGCTATTGGTGCGGCCATATCCCCAAATCTGGATTATTTTCTTTGATTATCTGGTTTTTATGGTCTTCATGATAAAAAAAAACAGAAAAAACTTGTTTTTGTGGAAACGAAAGAAAATTGTATTATCTTTGCAAAGTAAATAAATCAGAATTGATTATCGCATCATTGAGTACTGAATCACCTTTCCGGTAGAATCAAACCACATTCAAGCCCTGCGTACTTCAGTTCAATTATCAATTAAATCATCACATTATTATTATGAAAACAGGAACAGTAAAGTTCTTCAATGAACTTAAAGGATTTGGATTTATCAAGGATCACGAAACAGAAGAAGAATTCTTCGTCCATGCTACCGGTCTGATTGACCAGGTTCGCGAAGGTGACGAGGTAACCTTTGAGCTGAAAGAAGGCAAAAAGGGAATGAACGCGGCCAATGTGAAACTGTCATAGATCAGTCTTTTGACACAAAAAGGTTTTAAAGACCAAAAAGCCTCTCCAACTCTGGAGGGGCTTTTTTTGTGCAGGGGCTCAGCGAACCTCCTGCCTGTTTTGGATATATGTTTCCAGAATATGAGAAAAATCGGTCTCTCCATCATAAAACAATGACACGATGGGCATACCATATTGTGAGGATACATCTTTCAAAATAGAAGCGGAAATACTGCCGGGCATGCAACCAAATGGTGCTACATTCACCACCAGGTCGGCATGCTGATAGTAGAATGCGATCGCCCTGCCGATGGTTAATATCGATTCCCCTTCAATACGATCAGGCATGTACTGCTTCCCATAGGCTTTTACTGATTTGACCGGGGGCTCCCTGCGTTTGCGGAGCAATTCACCGAATATGCGCATGTATTTTTGCTCGTAATAGGCTATCAGCCCATGGGTAACCGTGTTGCGCAGCAAATCAACCAACCCGTTGTTATCCTCAAACTCATTCGTGTAATGCAGCCACTCCATGATAGGAGCTACCCATACCTCTCCCCCGCTGTTTTCAATGGTCCGTATCAGATCCGCATTTGAAAAGGGGGAATTCCGGACGTATATCTCACCCACCACCCCTACCAGCGGCTTTGATACGGCATGTGTCTTAATATCATGAAGATCATGCCGCAATTGTTTCAATACCCGGGTGACCGATTGTTTGTGCTCAAACACTTTTTCAAAAATGGCCACATACTTCTCAATCAGCTTATCCGTAGTGCCCTTTTGTTTTTCATACGGTCTGACGCGACAAACCAATTTATTCAGAACATCAGAGACGGTAAGGGCTTTGAGCATATGCACCCTGAGACCTCCCTTGATATCCCCATAATTGTCATCGGAATTTGGTGATATAATGGTGGCATCCACATTGTAATCTTCCAGAATCCGTTCATGAAGGCGCACATATTGCCCAAACCGGCAGGGACCATCGGTACACGGCATAAACAAAGCTGCATTCCCGTTCACTTTCCCTTCGGCTTTTTCCTTTTGGAGCAGATGGATAAACGAACCAATGGTACTGGCGGCGGGCATACATTCAGAACCCCGGACACAGGCACTACCGATAGCCCAGGTTTCGGCATCCTCTTTCTGAAGTGCTACGGCATCAAAGCCATAAGCCCTTAGCGCAGCCCCCATGATGCGTGAAGAAATGGGATGCATGGGTGGGATATATATCCGGTGATCTGAAAATGAACGTTGTATGCGCCCAGGATAAGAGGTGTCATCCGGCAAGGTGTTTGTATGCGCCTGGTGCCGGAGATGATGGACTGTACGGTCAAAAAAAGCTTCCAGGCGTGTTTTGTAACCACCGTCGCCACCATGCTCGTCAAGCTCCAGCACCAGGGCGGGTTTATCACGCATCTCCTGTTCAAAGGTACTTAGCAGGAAACTGTCGGGACCACAATTAAAATTGGTAAGGAAAACCGGATATAGACCCGGTTGTTCCCGAATATACCTGGCTGAAACAATGATCTGTTGTCCATAGGACCAGTACATGTCTTCAAATCCTGCAGGCAGATCTTCTCTCTCTACAGGCAGCATATCCATGGGGATCACATCATAACCATAAGCCGCTATGGCCTTTACGATATCGAGGTTCAGTATGTCATCCAACAGGTTATACGACCTGCCAAGGATCACAAATTTGGGGCGCGCCGGATCACCATTTTTATGGATGACGGCAGATCCTTCATCTCCAAGCGCTTTCCGGCTATCCTGGTGCTTCGTTAAAGCATGGTGCCAGGCGCGCTTGATATCAGTATGATTCACATCAAAATGCTTTTGCAGCACAGCGGTAAGTTCCCGGATATTGTGGCTATGCGATTCTGAGAAGTCCACCACAGGGGCAATGACCCCCGAAGTATCCATATCATGGAGGTTCAGGGTGCTTTTCAGCACAGAAGGCAATGCTTGTGAGAGCGGACAGAAAAAGGAGTTGACCGTCCTGGGATTATCCTGATCCTGGATATGATGCGGCAAAAAAACCGGTTGGTATGTATGCTGAAGGCTGTCAATCACCCTGCCCACAGCCAGTTTGGCCGGATAACAGCAGTCGGTAAGGGTATATGTCTGGGAGTGCCGGCCAATGTCCTCCTTCCTGGACATCACGGGCATAAGGTCAATACCGAGATCATAAAAGAACTGCTGCCAGAAAGGGTTGTAGGTATAAAAATGGAGCACCGGCGGATAATACAGGGTTGCTTTCGGCTTTTCCGGGACCATGCGGGCCTGAATCATCTTCTTCATCAAGTGAAAGGCGTCAGCATGATTGTTTTTTGGCATGGTAACAGCATCGGGTTCCCGTCCACACTGATAGCCCCAGGAGGCCATCCGCTCCCCTTCCTCAGCATACAGACCGGTGATACGGCATCTGTTGTGACACAGGTCGCAAACCGTTTCAGAAAGGCTTACTTGTTTATCTTTGATGAAGAAGCCTTTGAAAGCGGTTTCGGCAGGAGCACTTTTCCGCACCATATCAGCCACACCGATAGCACCTGTCAGATGGCTGTATATCGATGTGTGAACAGGTTTGCCAAGGACATGCTCAAAAGCCTCTACCAACCCTTTATTCTTCGCAGTAGCTCCCAGAAACAGTATCGGGCTTTCCACCGGACGGTTATGCACCACACGGTGCAGGTAATTTTTGCACACTGCATAGATAATGGAAGCCATTACCTGGCTTTTCCGGATCCCGCGCGTCAATAGCTGGCCTGCATCCTGCTCCATGAAAACGGTGCATCGGTGACTAGACACCGGTGGCAGGGCATCCTTACAAACCTTTTCAATGTCCTCCAGCTCTATATTCAGATGTTTGGCCTGTTCCTCAAGGAAAGAACCGGTTCCGGCGGCACATACATAATTCATGTTGGCATCTTTCATCCAACCATCTTCTACCGAAATATATTTGGCATCCTGTCCGCCGATCTCAAAAATGGTTTTGACATCCGGAAATTCTTTCACGGCCCCTTTGAGGTGTGCTGTTATTTCATTTTTGATCAGATCGGCCCCGGTAAATGCGCCCAGTAGATTCCTTCCGCTGCCGGTGGTTCCGGCACCTCTAACCTTAAAGAAAACTGACTGTTCCCGGGCAATGGTATGCACCCCTTTTAACAGTTGCTGAAATGCATGTACCGGCCTTCCGGCCGTGCGCGTATAGAGACCTGCACAAACATGTCCCTCCTTGTCGAGAAGAGCCAGCTTGGTGCTTGTTGAGCCTACATCCACACCCAGGTAAACGTCCAACGACTGAACAGCGGGCAGGTGATACAGGTCAACCTCGTTACCGAAAGTATCGGTGTAATGTTCATGGCCGGAATTGTTTTCCCGGGTAAAACGCAAAGGATGCTCATACGTTTGCGCCTCTTTCTTCTGCCGGGCAGCCTGAGTTGATTTCAGGGTGTTTCCTGCCTGACAGCTCTGCACCAGGGCGTCAGCAAGAAAAAAATCGGGGTTTGGTGGTACTACCAGGCTATAACCGTCCAGCAAGCTTTCAAAGAAATGCAGAAAAACCTTGTTGTTGGCCAGTCCGCCAATCATCATTACATCCGTATCGATGGTGGTACCGCGAAACAGCGTGGAAAATGCGGATAGCGCCAGCCCTTTAACCAGACCATTCCATAACTGCGGGATAGCATACCCTGCCTGCTGGCGGTGTATGAGGTCGCTTTTAGCAAACACAGAGCAGCGACAAGCAATAGAGGGCGGATCCTCCATAACGGGGATGTCCTGTATCGTTTGATAAGTAAGGCCCAGGCGGCTCATCTGCTGGTCCAGAAAGGCTCCCGTTCCGGCAGCACATAAGCTGTTTGTCTCATACTTCTGCAAACCACCGTCCAGGTAAGCAGCCATCGCCAGGCCGGACGCGCCAATATCAACAATATAGCTTTTTCTGCCCCCAGGAAGCTGTTGCACATGCTTAGTCAGAACCGAAACGGGCGAAATTTCAGGAAGGCCGGTATCTTTTGCTACTACGCTGGCATACCGGCCGGAAACCATGCCTTCTGTTTGCGACAGGTTGATGCCTGCCTCATCCAAAAGGTCATAAAACACGGTTAGAGGCTCGCCGTGGTGAACGCGCCGGAGATGTTGTTTCTGATTCCCATCCATAATAGCTATCTTTATGGATAGTGCCCCGGCATCAATCCCCAGCATATTTTTGCCTGCAAGCTCCTCAGGGATATTCTGCATGGTGTATTGTTCTCGCTTCGGTTAAAAGTCGGACAGGCCTGAAAACCCATACTGCCCGACGTGATAGCTTAAAAATGCCCCACGAAGGTACTATTTTTTCCCTGTCAATTGCTCCAACAGATAAAAAGGGCGTGGACTATTTTTTCAACCGTTCACGGGGTTTCAGCTGACAGGCGCATGCTCCTGAAAGCCTTTCGTTTAAATCTTCGCGGACAGGCAACCCGTCGCGCTCCCATTCAATAAACCCTCCGGCCATATTGGCGGTATTTTCAAACCCGTTATCCTTCAAAATCCGGACAGCCTCTTTGCTTTTCAGACCACTGGAATCAGCCAGAATCAGGTGCCTGTCCCGCGGAATTTTATCCAGATTCTCTTGTAACTGATCCAAAGGCAGAATAAAAATATCCTGAATATCAGGTATCTTAAAATCGGAAAAATCAGTATCACGTAAATCAACAAACAAAGCTCCCTTATTGATTGCTTTAAGAGCCTCCCTTGGGGTAAGGGTCACAATGCCGTCTTTACACCTTCCCATGTTCTCAAAAATAGGTTCCATAATGACTACTTTTTACAAAAATAGCATTCACAACAATCAATCGCAAATATACGATGATCAAATTCATTGTAAGTTAAGCGCATAGGACAGCACTTGGGCTGTCCGGATTGGCATTGCTGCGTTAATCTGGTAAAAAATGTCTGAATATCACCAAAATACGATGCACAAACGAATAACTTAAACAAACAAGTTGCCTAAAATAAATATGATTATTTATATCTTAATGTATATATTAGTGAATCAACCACTGGTGATCCTTCCATTGTAGCCTATTCATATCAAAATCAAAAGATTGGCCATTGAAGTTTACCCGGTAGTCTGGTCGGATATCCCTGTTTTTAGATGGATCCACGTCATGTCCCGGACGATCGATATGAAAGTGAACCGCCGGACGTATATAGTCCCCGAGGGCTGCAGATTCCACAATCATTGGTTCTGCTTCCATTCCCGGCTGTATGATCTGATGGAAAGCCTGCATCAGATAATCGTCGCGTATTGTCTGAATATAGTATACTTCACGAGCCCCGCTGCGCAACATCCTGGATGTATCTTTAGAACCGGTACGGTTTTGTTCTATCATTACCAGTAAGTTATCAGGAATATAGAGCAATGGATCATTACAGAATACGGGATGCCAGTGTGGTGATACTTTGACCGCTACGGGTTTCTGATGGGCAAAAGCGGCTATGAGTCTGGTTGAAAAGGTGGTTTTCCCCACGTTTCGCCCGCTTCCGCTTACTAAGAGTATATTTGGATAGCCTGGTAACATACTACCGGAGATTATACAACATCAGGTTTTCAAGCGGATAATCTTTTTTGTTAAACGGCTATGAAACAGTTTCCGGGTGCTAATAACCGTAAAGGAATAGGCCGGAAAACACTGTCTGTCCTGATTGCGATCAATCTTACCAAAGTCGCTCCGGATAGGCACCGTTGGCTGTCATTTCCCTTAGAATCGCTTCCGCTTTCTCTTTATCCGCTTTATAAGTAACCCCAAACCATCTGGCATTGTTCGGTAAAATAGTGACCGATGCTTTTTTATCCCTGATCAGTTCATCCACCGCAAAAGGAATAAAAAATTCTGCGCCCGGATCGTTCAGGTGATCGTTCAGGAAATGGGTCAGTTTGTCGTCAAGGTGTTGAAAAATATCAGGACAGAACCCCCAGAAATTCATGGAGACAATATCGTCGGGGTGCAGCCCGGCCGGTTCACCATTACTTAGAATGGTACCGTCATCTGCCATTTCAATCGCCTTGTATTCGGTGACAGTTTTCAGCATATTGTGTTCATCTGCCTTGCAGACACCACGTGATACCTGGCCATGTTCAGAAAGCGTATTTTTCAGCCTGTAGCCACACATAGCGTATTTCCCCTGCTCCTTAGGGCTGCATGTCTGTAGAAAAGAGGCAATGGTAACAAAGGCTTCCCGGCCATAAAAATCATCGGCGTTGATCACGGCAAAGGGTTCCGCTATCTGGTCCCGGGCTACCCATACAGCATGTCCGGTCCCCCAGGGTTTTGTACGCTCTTCCGGACAAACAAAGTCGTCGGGCAGGCTTTCCGTTTCCTGAAAAGCCAGCTCAACATCGATATATGGTAAAATTGGTTGCACTACCTGTTCCTGAAACTCCTTTCTAAACCCCTTTCTGATGACAAAAACAACCTTTCCAAACCCGGCAGTAATGGCATCATACACCGAATAATCCATAATGGTTTCGCCGGACGGACCGACCCGGTCAAGCTGCTTCATACCGCCATATCTGCTGCCCATGCCTGCGGCTAGTACTAAAAGTGTTGGTTTCATGCGTTACTATTTGCGTTAGTGTTTGTATTTCAGTATTTTGTGACTCTATACCGTTATCCGGGAAGAAGGCAGAAGGTAGAAATTAGAAGTTAGAAGTTAGAAATTAAAATTTAGGGGGCATAATTTACCGTTTCCTTCTTCCTTCCAGCTTCGAGCTTC
>JAWLDT010000068.1:0-12743 GCA_041686485.1 Bacteroidales bacterium
GGCTGACGTACCATTTACAAAAAGAAGCAGTGGTAGCCGCAGCACCTGGGCTGCGTGACCTCGGCCGACGTACCATTTACAAAAAGAAACAGTGGTAGACGCAGCACTTGGGCTGCGCACCCGTGCGCACTGAAGGGGCAGCTTAAATACAACCACATAAGTCTAAATAACAGATAGTTACAAAAAAATAAACAAATGAAAAAACTACTAACTGGGGTTATTATATATGCAATTGCTACTTTGCTGGTTAATGCACAGGATTATGAATTAATTTGGGAAGAAAATTTTGAAGGTGCTTCTCTCAACACCGATGTATGGAACATTGAAACTGAATGGGGGGCCTGGAATTGGGGAGCTAACCAGGAAATGCAGCAGTATTCCGAAGAAAATGTTGAAGTGGGTGTTTGCCCGGAGGGCTATCCGGCATTGATACTCACTGCCAGTGAGGATTTGCCTGATGATGCTCACAACGATGCCCATTTTGCCTCTGGCCGCATCAATACCGGCGGGAAAGTTACAGCCTTATACGGTAAAATTGAAGCCCGTATTAAACTGCCTGTGCTGGCAAATGGATTTTGGCCGGCATTTTGGACTTTAGGTGATAATATTGATGATATTGGCTGGCCCAAATCCGGCGAAATTGATATTATGGAGGCTGGACATACTGACGGTATTGCTGCCGGCACACAAGAACGTCATGTTATAGGAGCCAATCACTGGGATGAAGGCGGCCACGCCTATCACTCCAGCAGTTATACGATGCCAGCAGATCAGTCATTATACGAATACAACATTTTTACCCTGGAATGGTCGCCAACTCTAACAAAGGCATTCGTGAATGGTAACCTGGTGCATGAGATGAATATTGAAGGAATGTCCGAATTTACGGAATGGGAACATTATATTATTCTAAACCTTGCTGTTGGCGGTTCTTTCACGGGAATTACCACTCCCGGGGGGATTACGGCACCAATGCCTGCCAACATGTACGTTGACTGGGTTCGTATCTACCAACGTGATGATGAAGGAAGTTACTCAGGGCCTGATATTACAGGAGCAGTGCCGAATGCAGGAAGTGACCAGATACTGGATGGCGGAACCACATCCACCACATTGGATGGATCCGACAGCTATTCAATAGATGGTGTGATAGATAGTTATTTATGGACACAATACAGGGGACCATCCACGGCAAACATCATTAGTCCCGAAGCTGCTCAAACCAATATAGAAGAGCTGGAAGAGGGAAGTTATGTATTTGCACTCACCGTTACCGATGACCAGGATATTTCAAGAACGGATTATGTTAACGTCAGCGTTCTGGGGGATGTTGGAGATAATATAATTATTAATGGCGACTTCTCGGAACCATGGAATGAACATTGGTTTCTCTATGTCGCAGATCATGAAGGCGTTTCAGCAAACGTAACCACATCCGATGGCTGGGCTACCGTCGAGGATATTTCAAATGCAGGTGGCGAAGGGTGGTGGGTACAGTTTGGCCAGGAACTAAATCAAACCCAAATTAATTCCATCAATGAGAATGAAACCTATACATTATCATTTCAAGCAAAAGCGGAGGAGAATAAGGATATAGACGTATTTTTTGGCGAAGATGAAGGATCCTACACATCACTGCTTCCTGATGATGAAGCAACGGCTATAACCCTGACCACCGAACCGCAAAGTTTCTCTTTTGACTTTGAAGCACAAAGATTCAGTGCAATGAAACTATCCTTTGAGGGGGGACTTGATAATACCAGCTATTCGGTTTCCAACGTTTCAATATCTTTGAAGGATTCATCAACAATCGCTGATCATGCTTCAGATGCTTCTGGCAAGATATCAGTATATCCAAATCCTGTCACTGACCGTTTGTTTATTGAAACACTGAACGACGCCAAAGTGAAAACGGTACGAATCATTGATCATGTTGGCAGAGAGGTAATAAATACCCCTTTTACTACTTCAGGGGGCAGTATTGACATAAAAAACCTTAATCCCGGTGCCTATTTTATGTTGCTGGAAGGTGACAAAAGTGTTTATAATACAACAATAATCAAGAAGTAGTATTTACGGGCGGTGGGTGGAACCTCGCCCGGACCGGCAACCCTGCAATCAAACCTCTATCCTTCCGGCCCGGGCGTGTCCTTATTGTCCAAGCTGCACCTTATCAGCCGCTATCCCATCATCTGTAACAACCGTGACCACATAAAACCCCGGCGCAAACTGACCCACATTCAGCTCATAATGCTGTGAAGCGACATTGTTGTTGCTGTACACCTCCTCCCCGAGCACATTCTGCACCTGCAAGGCAGTGATGGTGACTTCAGCATCAACATGCAGATACGTACCAGCCGGATTGGGATACATTTTTACAACAGACAGACGAACCGACGCATCACCCGCAGCCGTAGCCATATACACATAACTCACATCTCCCGTGGTATTGCCATCTTCCGTGACGGTTACGTTCAGATGTGATTCCGGGATTAACCAGAAGGGCGGATCTGCCCCGTTATCCCCGGCAGCATTCCAGGCATAGGATCCGGGTGGCAGGTTCAGGGTCACTGACCAGTTGAATGCCGGGTCTTCAAGCATTGACACAAAATCCCAGTCCGTCATGTCACCGGCCAGGTCAATATGCTCAAGCGATTCGCTATCATCAATCACCGTAAACACCACCGAGAAAGCCGACGGGGATGTCTCATCCTCTATATCATCCGAATTACGGGCTGTAACAAAATGCCCCTCCGCGTTGGCCCCGACAAGTCCGCGAAGGATAATCGCTTCATCAGGAACAGGGTTTCCGATATAGTCCGCATCCGCAAAAAGGGTATAAAAGCCAAACACACCAGTATCATCGGAAATCTCCAGCCACTCACCGGCCTGAAACGTGCCGGATACAACCGAAAAAGAGACAGCTTCCACTTCCACCAACTGCGCCTGATACGCTTCGGGAGCAGCAGAAAGTTGTGACAGCGACACTGCCTGCGGAGAAACCGTATTGCCTGACGACGAAGCCGCACCAGGATCATCAGCCGGCACCCAGTACAACATGCCATCTGTTTCGACCAGGTAACCCTCGATGCCGGAAATGCCGTCATACAGGTCATAACTTTCGGATAACAGACCATCCGCATCCCAGAGCACAATGGCTGCCGTCTCATCCTGGATGTAAAACTTTCCGGCAGCAGGTTGCGACCAGGTTAGGATGACCTCACCGGGTATCCGATAGTGTGTAAACTCATCAGGATCCTTGGTGCGCAGTTCGGAAACGGAAGCTACTTCCACCACTTCCGGGACTTGTGAATCATCATAAAAAGACCAGGTAACATTATCGATGGTTACCTGTCCGGCATTGTTGGTTACCCCGATAAACCTGATCACCGCATCCCCGGGGGTATGGACCGGAATCTCACCGGAGTTCTGAACGACATCCTGCTGATCATCTGATGTAACAACCGCTACCTCCTGATCATTCACCAGCACCCGCATGTTAACGTCTGTCCCAAACGCCTGCATATAGTCAAATGACAGCACGCCGATACCACCTTCCAGCACGCCGGAATATACATTGGACTGGGGCGTCCGGTTCCTGCCCAGCGTTATCGCACGACCGTCAATCTCAAAATCGCCGCGGCATTCTACATAGGACCAGTCAGACCCATCCTGACCCAAAAACGTACCCGAGAGATAGCTTGTACCGGTATGCTCAAAATTGTCAAAGGTTTCATGGCCGCCATCCACCACGGGCGGCTCGCCCAGCACGGCAAAATGGTCGTAATAGACCGCACCTCCCCCCTGTCCTTCATCGTAGGTTCGCACCTCCAGCCGCAATCCGTCAGCACCGGGCGGGGCCACCAGGGTCTCCGAAAAAGCCTGCCACGCATCGGCATCAGAGGAGAAACCATCCGGTCGAAGGATCTCGCCGTGATCTTCCAGGAGGGTCTCCCCTTCCAGCCAGTAAGACCAGATCCGGCTTTTGGCATCCGGGTCATTATCATAATAATGATAAGAAATAGTATACGTATTGCCCGCCTGAATGCCTGTCACCCCCTGCCAGATCTTGGTTACACGTACACGTTGTTTAACGGCATAACTGCCTTCGAAAACATGCGCTGTTTCCATGTCTGCCTGCTCGGCAAAATGCCATCCGTCCGGAAGTCCGTCTGTCCATAGCTCAAAATCCGGGTTTTCTACCAGATTTGTTTGTGCCTGACCTTGAATGCACGCTCCTGTCAACAAGAACAAACATACAGCCAAAACACCTGCACACTGTGTCGTTTTTTTCATGTCTCCTGATTTTAATATAAAATACAATTGTTATATCCAAATTTATGGCTTATTCATTATATTTTTATATTAATTACAAGAAAACATGGTGAATGGAACCGGTTGTTATATGAGCGGCAGGTGGGGATTAGGTTTTCTGCAATCGGACAGAAGCCAAAACCAAAACCGGGAAGTCTGAGAAAAACAGAAGCACGACGCAACCCTAACCGGAAGCTACGCCGTGCTGACCATACAATACATCTTTTATCTCCTGCAGTGGCAAGAAAAAGGGGTTATGCACCTCCGATCTGCATCTCCCGGATACGGAAGGTAGGTGCACTAAATGAACTGTCGAGCTCGAGGTCGTTACCCATCATATCGATATCATGGAGGATGTCATCGGCACTGCCGGCGATGGTGAGCTCCTGCACCGGGTGACTGATCTTCCCGTTTTCGATCCAGAAACCGCGGGCGCCTCCGCTGAAGTTGCCATTAACCGGGTTGATGCCATAACCCGTAACACCCTTCAGGAGCAGCCCCCGCTGAGTGTTGGCAATAATATCGTCCGGATGTTGATCCCCGGCTTCTACATACAAGTTGTGTGTTCCGATACCGGGCAAACGGGTGAAGCTGCCTCTGGAAGCATTTCCGGTACTTTCGACACCGGCGCGGTTGGCGGTAATGGTGTTATAGAGGAAACCGCGCAGCACACCACGGTCGACCAGCGTCCGTTTGGATACGGGAACCCCTTCACCGTCGAAAGGCTTGCTGCCAAGACCTCGCTTCAGAGTACCGTCGTCAATGATAGTCAGCATCTCAGAAGCAAACTGTTTGTCCATAGAATCCTTCAAAAAGCTTGCTCCCTGCAGCACGCGGTTGCCATTAATGGCGGATATGATACCACCTACGATCGACCGGGCTACGGCAGGATCAAAGATCACGCTGGCACGCTGTGTAGGAACCACCTTAGGATCCAGCATCTCATAAGCTTTTTCGGCAGCCTTGCCGGCAATCTTTTCAATAGGATCAAGATCGGCAAAAAAGCGGCGGTAGCAATATTCGCTGCCTGTATGCCGCTGTTCGCCTTTCTCCGCCACAACACCAACACCAATGCCGCATGAAGAAGCGGTATAGCTTTTCTGCAGGCCATGCGCGTTTACAATAACAATATCCGTTTCGTTTTCGGAAAAGGAAGCACCGGAAGTATTGGTAATACGGTTGTCTTTCATGGCCAGCGCTTCGACTTCCATAGCCATGTCGATCTTCCTGTCCATGGATACCCGGGCAATTTCCGGGTCAAACAGCTCTTCCATATCTCTGAATGGAGAACTGCCTGGAAGCCTGTTGTGTTCATCCGGCGTTGTGATCCGGGAATAGGCAATAGCACGTTCCAGGGCCTCCTGCATGGCTTTGTCACTAAAGTCGTTGCTATGACTGAAGCCCATTCCGCCTCCGGTTATCACACGAAAGCCAACACCCCCGGCATCTGACTCCTTAACGGTCTCCACCTCCTGTTGACGCACACGTACAGAAAGGTTTCGGCTATGGCGGATATACACTTCCACCTCATCGGCACCCATCCGGCGACCAAGCTGTGTGAGGTTTCCTGCTAACTCTAAGTAGTCCATATATATATATTCTTTATAATTTGTAAATCAATTATTTGGGGCTTATCCCCTGCTGCCGCCAACATTGATGCCTCTGATACGTACGGTAGGCTGGCCGGCCGTTACTTCAGCCATCTGGCCTTTTCCGCAGATTCCCGGACCGAAGGCCAGGTCATTGGCTACGGCATCTATCGAGGAGATCACGCCCATACAAGACCCGATCAGCGTGGCGCCTTTTACCGGTTTGGTTTTCCGGCCTTTCTCGATCAGATAGGCCTCGCGGCAGGTAAAGTTGAATACGCCTGTAACCGGGTTCACGCTTCCACCACTGAGACTTCCCACATAGAGCCCCGATTTGGTGTCTGCCAGGATATCCCCGGGACTGTCCTGACCGGGTTCGATAAAGGTATTGGTCATCCTGGGGATGGGGTAATGGCGGAATGACTCCCTGCGGCCGTTGCCGGTCCGGGACAGGTCAAGCTGCCGGCTGCTCAGGATGTCGGTCATATAACCCCTGAGCACACCCTTATCGATCAGCACATTCCGCCGGGCCTGCGTGCCTTCATCGTCAAAATTGATGGTTCCCCTGAAGTTGGGCAGGGTACCGTCATCCACCATGGTAAATACATCCGTGGCCACCTTCTGGCCAACTTTGCCGGTGAAAGCGCCAATACCCTTGGCGATATTATCTGCCTCCAGGGGGTGCCCGACCGCTTCATGGATCAGTACACCACCAAAACCGTTCTCCATCACGACATCCATGGTTCCGGCGGGCGCATCTTCAGCGTCGAGCATGACGATTGACTCGCGGGCAGCACGTTGTGCAACAGACTCGGGGGTTTCTTTGTCAAACAGCTCGAACCCGCTGTGCGACCCGATACGCTGCCGCGACATATGCCGGTTGGTGCCGTCGTCACTCATGGTTTCCACAATGAAAAACAGCTGTGGCAGCTCGTCGCGCAGATAAACGCCTTCGCTGTTAGCGATCACCCGGCCACGAACCTGGTCGTTGTATTCGATTTTGGCCATCCGGATGCGGTTATCATAATCAAGCGCAGCCTGATTGGCACGTTCCATCACCTCTATACGCTGCGTATCCGAGATATGTTCCAGGGGTACTTTCACGGTGACAAAAGACTCCCTTTCGGCCGCCGACACATTAACGGGTTCAACCGAATGTCCGTTACGGGCCACATAAGAGGCAATATCGGCAGCCCGCATCAGGTTTTCTTCGGTCACTTCTTCGGTGTAAGCGTAACCGGTACGATCGCCGGATATAACCCTGACGCCGGCACCCTGACTGATCCCATAGGATCCGCTTTCCAGTTTTGATTCCTCCATAATGATCTGCCTGGAATGGCGATGCTCCAGGTAGATGTCGGCAAACTGGCCACCCTGACGCAAAGCCCGGAGTATCACCCGGTCGAGCATCGCTTTTTCAACCTCCAGGGCAGCAGGCTGGTCGATAAGAGGACCTGAATCAGGCAGCACACTGGACAATAAAGGTGGAGTAACCGCAATAGCGATCCCGCTTTTCAGGCCCAGCTCGAGGAATCTCCGGCGGGGCATCATCCGGGAAGAAAACAATTCATTATGCATGATAGTATGTTGATTTAATGATAAATGTGTTTCCTTTTTAAGAGGCTAAAAATAAATAAATTTTTAATATTTCCATAGCTTTCGGTTGTATGGCAATAAATTTTATCTTTGTGCATATAAGCTATAATCCTGTCTGTCAAAAGTCATTTTCCAATGGGTAAATTAGATGCCAAACTACTGATCATTGATGATGATACGGATGTCTTGCTGGCGGCCAAAATGTATCTGAAACAGCACATCCAAACGGTGCACACTGAGGCCGATCCCAACAACATCCCGGCGTTGCTGAAAAACGACTCTTACAACATGATCCTGCTGGACATGAACTTCTCCAGGGATACCACCAGCGGGAAGGAGGGTTTCTATTGGTTGAACAAGATCCTGGAGATCGATCCGACGATTGCAGTGATTCTGATTACCGCCTATGGTGATATTGAGCTCGCTGTTCAGGGTGTCAAAGAAGGGGCCACCAACTTCCTGCTGAAACCATGGGACAACAAAAAGCTGCTGGCCACCATCACCACAACACTTGAGAACCAACATTCCAGGAAAGAGTTGCAAAATCTTCGTTCCAAACAAAAATTGTTAATGGAACAGGGTGACCAGCCTTACAGTCATATTATCGGAGAATCCGAAGCGATGCTGTCGGTCTTAAATACCGTACAAAAGGTGGCAGCAACCGATGTAAATGTACTGATCCTGGGTGAGAACGGAACCGGGAAAGAGGTGATTGCACGTGCCTTGCACCGGGCGTCAAAACGGAAAGACGAAGTATTTATAAGTGTGGACCTGGGTGCCATCAGCGAAACATTATTTGAAAGCGAGCTTTTTGGATACAAAAAAGGGGCGTTTACCGATGCCAAAGAAGATCGTGCCGGCCGGTTTGAAGCCGCTCATAAAGGCAGCATCTTTCTGGATGAGATCGGCAACCTGACCCATCCCCTGCAATCAAAGCTATTGAGTGTGATTCAGAACCGTAAAGTGGTCCGGCTGGGCTCTGTGAAGGAGATCCCGGTAGATGTACGTCTGATATGTGCCACAAACATGCCGCTGTATCAAATGGTTGAAGAGGGCAAGTTTCGTCAGGATCTGCTTTACCGTATCAATACCGTAGAAATAAACCTGCCGCCACTGCGCGACCGGAAGGAAGACATCCCCGGGCTGGTGAATCATTTTTTGAATGTATATGGCAAAAAATACAAGATGCCCGACAAACGCCTGCACACGGACACGCTGAAACGCCTGGAAAAACACTCCTGGCCGGGCAACATCAGGGAGCTGCAGCACGCCGTTGAAAGAGCGGTTATCATGAGTGAATCCGATATCCTGCAGCCGCATGACTTTTTCCTTTCACAACAACAGGAAAAATCCGGGGATGATGTCCCTGCAGCCACAACCAATCTGGAAGACACAGAAAAAATACTGGTGCGAAAGGTGATCGACAAACATGGAGGAAATATCAGCAAGGCAGCCAAAGAACTGGGTATTACGCGCGCCTCCCTGTACAGACGAATAGAGAAATATGGTCTTTAAAAACTTTCGTGTTAATATAGTCAGCAGGGTATTACTTATAATGCTTTCTGTGATAGCACTGCTGTTTATTTTCCGGTATACGGAATATATCTTCACCGCCCTTATCCTCACGGCGCTGATCATCTGGCAAATAATCAGTCTGGTAAGATATGTGGAACGTACCAATCGGAAGCTTGCTGTCTTTCTTGACAGTATCCGTCATGGCGACTTCTCTTCTTCCTTTTCTGACCATGGCCTGGGCAGCAGTTTTGATGAACTGAACACCGCTTTCAATGAGGTGATTTCCGAGTTTTATAAAACACGAAAGACCAAAGAGGAACACTTCAATTACCTTCAAACCATTGTGCAGCACATCAGTATTGCCATCATGGTATACAAGAAAGACGGTTCGGTACATATGTTCAACAAAGCCTTTCAGCGATTATTTGGCATCAGCAACCTGCGCTACATTGACGAACTTGTCAGGGTTGACGAAAAACTGTCAAATGTCCTGCAGCACGTCAAAAGTGGTGAGAGTGAACTTGTAAAGGTGTTCCGGAACGACCAACTGCTTCAGCTATCGATCCGTGCCACAGAATTTCGACTTCGCGGAGAGGACCAGATGCTTGTCTCTTTTCAGAATATTCATAATGAGCTGGAAGCGAAAGAGATGGACTCCTGGCAGAAACTCATCCGGGTACTTACCCATGAGATCATGAACTCCATTACGCCCATTGTCTCCCTTTCATCTACCGTTAAAGGCCTTCTTATTGATGAAGAAAACATGAATCTGAAAAAAGAAATAGACCCCGATGATATCGAAAGTGCCCAAAATGCGCTGGATACCATTGAAAGGCGCAGCCGGGGACTCCTTAACTTTGTACAGGTTTACCGCAACCTCACACGCATCCCGAAACCCGGTTTTCGTTATTTTGAGGTGCAGACCCTGTTCAACAATATCGAACAATTGCTTCTTCCCAAATTTGAAACCGGAAATATCGAGTGTGTCTTCAAGGTGATCCCCAAAAAGCTGATGCTGACGGCCGACCCCGACCTTATCGAACAGGTGCTGATCAACCTTATCATCAATGCCACTCATGCCGTGCAGGGAAAAGAAAAGCCCCGGATTGAAGTACTGGCTGCTGAAGAAAACATCAACCACGTTATTATGACTATTACCGATAACGGCCACGGGATCAAGCCAGACAACCTGGAACAGATCTTTGTTCCCTTCTTTACTTCCAAAAAAGAGGGCTCAGGTATTGGTCTTAGTCTGTCACGGGAAATCATGCGGCTTCACAAGGGTAGCATTACTGTAAAATCGCGGCCGGGTATCGAAACCACGTTTAAGCTGCATTTCTAAAACAACAGCATAAGCTCCTTCAAGCGTTCCGGGCCCAGTAAACAATCTCTTTGGTAAATGCTTCGGGGTATTCGGTGTGCAACCAGTGACTACCGTTTTCTATTGTTTTCACCTTTGCCAGCGGAAACAGCTTTTCGATCAATGGTATATCTGCATCAGGGACATAATCGGAAGCGCCTCCCCTCAGGAATAATGCAGGCTTGTCGAAAGGGTCAGGAGATTCAACCGGCTTAAATACCTCTTCCAGGTTATTCCGGATCGCCTGCAAATTCATCCGCCAGCCCAGGTGTCCCCGATCTTTCCAATACAGGTTTTTTTGCAGGAACTGTCGCAGTCGCGGATTGGATATGATGTCTCTGAGGGCCTCCGTAACCTCCTGACGTCCGGAAAACTGGTCCAGATCCAGTTGCATCAGCGCATCAATGATCCAGGCGTGGGTGTTTCCATGTTCGCTGGCGGAGGGGCTAATGTCAATGACAGCCAGCTTGTCCACCTTTTCCGGATAGTCGAACGCAAACTGCATGGCTGTCTTTCCGCCCATTGAATGGCCCAGCAACAATGTATTTTCCATCTCAAAGGAGTCCATAAACTCGAGCAGGTCATCCACCATGGCGGGGTAGTTAAACACATCGCTGTGACCCGAGCGTCCGTGGTTACGCTGATCGGGGATCAACACATGGAAACCTTCTTCGGCTATATGCTTTCCGATGGAGACCCAGTTGTCCGACATCCCAAACAGCCCGTGCAGGATGATCAACGGTTGTGCTCCTTCTTCTCCGAAATTGCGATAATAGGGTTTCACGTTATCTGATAATCATTATATTCAGACCTGGATACATCGCAGATACAGCTGGATAGTATTTTGCAGCCCGTAATAAAGGGCATCAGCGATCAATGCATGTCCGATTGATACTTCCTCCAGGTGCGGCACTTTTTCCGCAAACCAGGAGAGGTTATCAAGGTTCAGGTCATGGCCCGCATTAAGTCCGAGGCCAGCTTCATGAGCCACCCCGGCAGCTGCAACAAAAGGCGCTACTGCAGCTGCCCTGTCGGCATGATAAGCGGCTGCATATGGCTCTGTATAAAGCTCTATCCGGTCCGTCCCAACCAAAGCGGCCTTACTGATCAATTCAGGGTCGGTCTCCATAAAAACAGATGTCCGGATCCCATGCGCTTGCAACTCGGCAATCACGTCGGTTAACAGCGAACGGTATTTTACCGTGTTCCAGCCCGCGCTGGAGGTCAGCGCATCCGGCGGGTCGGGCACCAGTGTGACCTGGGCAGGCTTCACCCGGGTTACAAGATCCAAAAATGGCCGCGACGGATACCCTTCAATATTGAATTCGGTGGTGAGATTCGGTTTCAGGTCAAGCACATCCTGATAGCGAATGTGCCGCTCATCAGGCCTTGGATGAACCGTGATCCCCTGTGCGCCAAAACGCTCGCAATCAAGGGCCACCTTCATAACGTCCGGAATATTGCCACCCCTGGCATTTCGTAAGGTGGCAACCTTATTGATATTTACACTTAATCGAACCATGTTGTTTTTTGACAAAGCTATAAAATATTGTGTATATTATTCCAGTTAAAAAGATGGTATTCCCTGCAGATGCAATATTTTTTTTATCTTCACACGAAGAAATAAAGCGACAACGAATATGCGAGCTAAAGACCTGCTGAGCGACCGGATTATCCCGCTTGACCCTGACAACACGGGGTCTATGGCCATCAACCAGATGGAAGACATGTGTGTCGAACATCTGCCGTTGGTAAACAACAGTCAATACCTGGGTCTTATAAACAGTGAAGATCTTTATAGCTTAAAAGACCAGGAGTTGCCGCTTTCAGAGATAAAAACGCCACTTCATCGCACCTATGCCTTTTCTGACCTGCATCTGTTTGAAGTCCTGCGCCTCATTCATTCGGAAAAGATAACCGTATTGCCTGTGCTGGATGAACATCACCACTATACCGGCAGCATTACCCACAAAGAAATTCTTCATGCCATGGCCAGGTTTACATCTGTAACCCAGCCCGGAGGAATCATCGTTTTGGAAACCAGTACCACACATTACTCACTGAGTGAAATAGCCAGGATCGTAGAAAGCAATGACGCCAAAATTCTCAGCACCAGTGTTACTTCCGATGACAATAACACCCTCCTGGAAGTTACCCTGAAGCTGAATGTGATGGATTTATCTTCGCTGATACAAACATTCAACCGTTATGATTATGTCGTCAAGGCTTCTTTTACAGAAGAAAACCAATACGATACACTCCTCAGCGAGAGATATGATTTGTTGATAAGATACCTGAACACCTGATCATTGGATGAAACGCCCATACCAAAGAACCCGATTATTCGGGAACAGGATTTTGACACATTT
>JAWLDT010000069.1:0-4813 GCA_041686485.1 Bacteroidales bacterium
ATGAAAACCTATAACAGAATCATGTTGAAGCTAAGCGGTGAGTCGCTGGCGGGGCCGGAGCGGTTGGGCATTGATGCCGGAGCGCTCGACGGTTATGCAAATGAGATCAAAACGCTCAAGGATAATGGCAAGGAAGTGGCTGTTGTGCTGGGTGGAGGGAATATATTCAGGGGTTTGCAGGGTATGCAGGATGGTTTCGACCGGGTAACCGGTGACCAGATGGGCATGCTGGCGACCATCATCAACAGCATGGCGTTGGCATCGGCGCTGGAGCGGCTGGGCGTTAAGGCAACCGTGCTGTCGGGCATACCGGTAGAGACGATCTGCGAAAAAATGAGCCGCAAAAGGGCTATTCACCTGCTTTCGCAAAACCACGTGGTGATCATCGCCGGAGGGACCGGTAATCCGTTTTTTACCACAGACTCTGCTGCTGCGTTGCGGGCTGTTGAAATCCAGGCCGATGTCATACTGAAAGGAACACGCGTTGACGGCGTGTACGACGCAGACCCGGAGAAAGAGCCTTCAGCCAAAAAATATGACAGCCTGACTTTCGACGATGCCATCGAAAAGAACCTGCAGGTGATGGACAGAACCGCCTTCACCCTTTGCAAAGAGAACACCCTCCCCATTATTGTCTTCAACATGAATGAGAAGGGTGCACTCTATGATATTGTTGTAAAGGGCCGTGAACGCGGCACGCTGGTTAAACCAGCGACAGACGTTTAAAATCAACGACCGTCAGATCGTTATCAGCGGCTTTAAGCATCTGACCAACGGTCTTCTTACTGTCTTTTATGAATTCCTGATTGAGCAGGGTTGACTCTTTATAAAACTTATTGAGCTTACCCATGGCGATCTTTTCAAGCAGCTCTTCCGGCTTTCCTTCCTGGCGGGCCTGATCTTTCCCGATCTCTATCTCACTGTCTACAACCTTCTGGGGAACACCGTCTTTGTCAAGGGCAACAGGTGCCATGGCGGCAATTTGCATCACCACATCCTTACCAATAATGTCAATATCCTGAACATCCGCTTTATTCAGTGCCGCAATAGCTGCGATCTTATTTCCGGGGTGGGTATAGGCAAAGGCTCTGGCGCCTTCAACGACTTCATACTCGCTCAGCATCATTTTTTCACCGGTCTTACCGACCATATCGGTAATATTCTCCTCAACGGAACGACCTTCCATATCAGCGGCTTTCAACGCATCAAGGTCTTTGCAATCTTTGGAAACAGCCAGGTCAAGGATGGATGTGGCAAAATTCACCGTATCGGTAGTCTGAGCGACAAAGTCGGTTTCGCAGTTCAGCATCAGGCTATATGCCCTGGTGCCGTCACTGCTGGTTTTGCTCAGCACAACACCTTCATTGGCTTCTTTGTCGGAACGCTTGTTGGCCATCTTCTGCCCTTTCTTGCGAAGGTGCTCAACAGCCTTATCGAAATCCCCTTCTGCTTCCACAAGGGCTTTTTTGCAGTCCATCATGCCTGCACCGGTCATCTTTCTTAACTTATTTACGTCAGCGGCGGTTATCTTTGTCATGTTCGGTATATATTTATCTGTGGTACTTGATTGTTTATTGCTGCACCCTTCTCCTGGGGCGCTTACCGGTCGATTTTTTACTATCGCCGGCATCCTTCTCTTTTTCTTCTTTTTTGGCTTTTTTAGCCAGCTGTGCTCTTTTCTCTTCGAGCTCATCAGCGGAAAGGTCCTCATCAGCCGCTTCTTCCAAAGCTTTCAGGCGCTGATTTTCCTTTTCTTTCTCCTGCTCCCTTTCTTCCTCTTCTTCGGCGGCTTTGTCCTTATCCATCTTACGTTCGGCCAGTCCTTCCTGGATGGCTTCTACCATCAGCTTCACAATGATATGAATGGATTTTGAGGCATCATCATTGGCCGGAATCGGGAAGTCAACATCCGTCGGGTTGGCGTTGGTATCAACGATGGCAAAGGTTGGGATATTCAGCTTCTTGGCTTCTTTCACAGCAATATGCTCTTTGCAGATATCCACCACAAAGATGGCTGCAGGCAGGCGGTTCAGATCCGCAATACTACCGAGTTGCTTATCCAGCTTGTTGCGTTCACGCATGATGTGCAGGCGCTCGCGCTTCGACATGTTGTCGAAGGTACCGTCAACGGCCATTTTATCAATTGCCATCATCTTCTTGACCGCTTTACGGATCGTGGCAAAGTTGGTAAGCATACCACCGGGCCACCTTTCAGTGACATAAGGCATATTCACCTCTTTCACCAGTTCTTTCACGGTATCCTGCGCCTGTTTTTTGGTTGCCACAAACAGGATCTTCTTGCCGGATCTGGCGATCTGTTTCAACGCATTGGCGGCTTCATCAACTTTGGCAATGGTCTTGTTGAGGTCGATGATATGGATGCCGTTGCGCTCCATAAAAATATAAGGCGCCATGTTGGGGTTCCACTTCCGCTTGAGGTGGCCAAAATGGACACCGGCATCTAAGAGTTCGTTATAATTTGTTCTTGCCATACTATGAGAAATAAAAAATAATTAACGTTTGCTGAATTGGAATTTTTTCCGGGCCTTGGGTTGACCGGGTTTCTTCCTTTCCACCATTCGGGGATCTCTTCTGAGCAGTCCTTTTGCCTTCAATGGCGGACGATATTCAGCATCGATTTCGACGAGGGCTTTGGAGATAGCCAGGCGGGCTGCTTCTGCCTGACCGTTGATTCCTCCACCATCCAGATTCACCTTGACATCATACTTCCCCTTGTTGTTAGTAATCTCAAAGGGCTGATTAATAACATACTGCAAGGTACCAGTCGGGAAATATTCCTGATAATCTTTTTTGTTAACAGTGATATTGCCATTACCGGGTTTTAAATAGATCCGGGCAACGGCTGTTTTCCTTCTTCCTGAGGTGTTTATTACGTCCATTGTCTATTTAATTGTGTTGAGGTTGATAGCTTTGGGTTGTTGAGCTTCATGCGGATGTTCAGTACCCTGATACACATGCAGGTTGCGATACAGTTTATCGCCAAGACGGTTTTTGGGCAACATTCCCTTGACGGCCTTTTCAACCATCGCAATGGGGTTCTTCACCATCATCTCGCGCGCCAGGGTTTTTCGTTGGCCCTTGGGGTATCCTGTGTGCCTGACATAGGTCTTTTGATCCCATTTATTGCCGGTCAGCTTCACTTTCTCCGCATTGATAACAATCACATTATCACCACAGTCAACATGTGGGGTGAAATTGGGCTTGTGCTTGCCACGAAGCATGCTGGCCACCTGGGACGCCAGGCGTCCAAGGACAGCACCATCAGCGTCCACGACAACCCATTCCTTATCAACAGTTGCCTTGTTGGCTGATACAGTTTTGTAACTTAATGTATTCATCGGTTTGGCTTAATTTACTGTCTCTGTTTGTTTAATAACCTTACAGTTCCCGCTTACGGGGGTGCAAAGATAACATTTCGTTTTGGCTTCGGCAAATTTATTAACATCAATCTGTTAATAACGTGCCGGTATTTATAGTTGGATAATTAAACGGGCTCAAATTCAGGCTGCAAAGATAGAAAAAAGTTCCGGGATTTTTCAATATTTTTGCATGTAATCATCCTGAAAAAAATGAAGAAACTTTATCTTTCCATTGGTATACTATGCCTCCTCTTACTAACAGGTACGTTGAAGGCGACCGACAGCCCATTATCGGAAGAGGCTGAGATTTCACTGCTGACAGCAAGCCCGGGTGCAGAGCTTTACGCTGTTTTCGGCCACAGCGCCCTCTGGGTGCACGATCCGGTCAACAATATTGACGAAGTGTATAACTGGGGAACCTTCGATTTTGACACCCCGAACTTTTACACCAAATTTATGCGTGGCAGGCTGATGTACGAGCTCACCGTGGTGCCCCTGCGGTTGTTTTTACCCGAATATGACTACGCGGGCCGGGGTGTTGAGCAGCAGGTGCTGAACCTCACACCCCCTGAGAAACAGGCTGTTTACCGCTTTTTGCAGATAAACCGCCGCCCGGAGAACATACATTATCTCTACGACTTTTTTTACGACAATTGTGCAACCCGCATCCGCGACCTGGCAGATGAACAGCTCGATATTGACTGGGGGCCAGAGCCACAGGCAAGGGAGGCAAAGACCTTTCGCGAGCTGTTGCATCCCTATGTCGAACACATCCCCTGGACAAGCTTTGGCATCGACCTTCTGCTCGGCATGCCGGCAGATAAGGTGGCATCGCCATGGCATTACATGTTCCTGCCCGATGAGATGTTCATCGCCTTTCAGCAGGCCAGACACAACGACGGGCGTCTTTTGATCAACAGCCACCAGGAAATCCTTCCTCAACAATATCAGCCATCGGATCCAACACCGTTTACACCCACCCTTGTTTTATGGCTGGTGTTTATCCTTGGATGTCTTACGTTATTAAGGCATAAAGTGGCCAATGTTTTTCAGAAAGGCTACTTTACCATCCTGGGCGTCCTGGGGCTCATCCTGTTCTTTATGTGGTTTTTGTCGGATCATGTGGCCACAGGTATGAATCTGGATCTGCTGTGGACGCTTCCCACGCATATCTATTTCATCTTCCGCACCCGCAGTAAACAGCAGCCAGGTATGGTCAAAGGATATTTCGCGGTTGTGTTCTTTCTCAACATTGGTTTGCTGATCCTTTGGCCGTTCGGGTTGCAGGATTTTCATGCGGCATCATTACCGCTGATCCTGCTGGCCACCATTTTTGCGGCGACGCAATGGACCCGATAACGTAGGGACGCAATGCATTGCGTCCCTACGGTATTTCACCATTGCGTCCCTACGGTATTTCACCATTGCGTCCC
>JAWLDT010000069.1:4913-12548 GCA_041686485.1 Bacteroidales bacterium
CATTGCGTCCCTACGGTATTTCACCATTGCGTCCCTACGGTATTTCACCATTGCGTCCCCACGGTATCGCGTTATTGTCCCTGCCGGGTATTATTTATCCGCGCAATTCCTATTCCGGGTAAATATCTATAATGACGGTCCGGTTGTAGAAACGCTGTTCGGGCAGGTCGTTATCAAAAGGTGTTTGGTCAGTCAGTTCACCGGAACCATAGACCTCGAAGGTCACCCCTTCTTTGCCCCTTTCAATCAGGGTGTTTTCTATAAGCTGTCTCGCATCGTTAGCCCGTTGCACCGACAACTGATAGTTATGTTCCGGATCGCCAATGATATCTGTATGGCCGTGGATTACCACCCGTGCCCGGTCAGGAACCTGGGGAGCAACATTTTCCACAAGGTAATTCTTGTACCCGGGGTGTGTATCGGATGCATCAAACTCATAGAGCATACTAAACCGGGTGACATGGGTTTCTTCCACATCCAGCGGATGGAGGTCAACAGAGCTGTCAAGCACGAAATCCAATCCTTCTCTGGAGGTGGCTTTCATCTCGACCGTATAGCTGCCCGGCACACCTTCCTCTAATACTTCAGCAACAGGGACGCTACCCCTTGAACCTGTGAATGGCCCATATTCCACGCTTTGTCCTTCTTCATCCGTCAGCTCAATAAACCATTCATCAAGATACCTGTCAGCGTTGCTAAGGTTGAAGACAACATGACTGTCAAGCGGACCTTCATCCGACGTTGAAATCATGACAGGTTTCAATAATCCGGAAAATTCTGTCAGGTTGCCCATTAGCAGTTCAGTTGAGGTGGACATAATTTCAACCCGTCTGTCGCTGCTGATCCGAAGATCAACTTGTTCCTGGGAGGAGTCGCTGTATGATGCCCTTTCCGGCCACTCGCGTCCGCTGGTATAGATGCGTTCTGCATCAATCCCGAAAATATCGACCAGGTAGGCCTTTACTGCTTCCGCCTGACTCCTGCCATTGTCCAGCCCCTCACCGGCAGAAGACCCAATAAGGGTGACCGTGCTATTAGGCGCCTCATTCATTCGTTCGCCAAGGATATTCAAAATATTATAGTAAACCCGCATCTGCTTTTGAGATAACATATCCCTTTCAGCATAGACACGGCCGGGAAGATCATCGCTCGAAAAATCGTCAGCTTCTGCCGGCGTAATCTGGTTGTACCTGTCCGGAATCGAGCTATGGTCATCAAAGAACACATAGTTTCTTAGCGGGAAGACTTCATTGGTGATCTGTCGTTCTTCCAGTACCGGCGGCCGAACGGTCAGGTTCACCGGAGGTGTCTCCGGTTCAGGGGCTTCGGCTTCTTCTTCCTCTTCAACTTCTGGCTCAGGTTCCGGCTCAGGCTCTGGTTCAGGCGGTGGTGGGACAGGGACACCCTTACCGATCTTTAAAGCGAGACCTGCCCGGACGGTATTGATCGACCAGGTGTCTACATCCCTGGGTACCTGGCCAAAATAAGGATGGTAAGATACAAAGGGTGTGAGCACAAATTTGGTCTGGTTTGTTTTCGGGGAAAGCATAATATCGTACCCGGCACCTACCTGGAAGGATAAAAAGCTGTCACGAAGATCACCCCATTCGCCTTCTTCCGTCCAGTATTCGGTTTCATTCGTATGTTGTACCTCACGCTCATAGGTGAACTCATCATTGTACACCATACTGAAGCGGGGACCTGCAAACAGATGCAGGCCTGAGCGGAATGGCGAAAACTTCAGGGAAGGCTCTATGGCGATATAGCTAAGATCGGTTTCCAGCTCAGAAGGCATGTCACAGGGGGCCATCACTTCATCAAACAGGCCACCCCGGCCGTCAAAACCGGCATTGAGGGTAAGACCCCACATATCATTAAAATTGTATTCAAGCAAAGCAGCCCCATAGGGTTTTATCCCAAATCCATCATGGAAAGCTGCAGGTGCTATAAAATCATCATTAAGATGGCGTGTGGTGCCTTCGTAAAAGTTAATGTTGGCTGCCCCGGCGATGCCAAACAAAAGCTTTGGCGCATCATACGTTGTCTCTTCTTGCACTTCCTGAGCAACGCTTTCCTCCTGAGGTACGGCAAAGCCCGAAAAAGAAAATGTCAGCAACAATGCCAGGGTGAAGAAACCGGCCATAAAGTGGCGGAAAACTCCTGGAAAAACATTTTTGTGGTTGATATATGTATACTGTTTCATTGGTTCAGAATTTATTGGTTCATACAAGACAAATTTTTGGCTTACGGAATCATAACATAATTTGTATTCTCCAGAGTGACTCCTCCCTCTATGACCATCAACCGGCCGGTAACGGAAGCACCCTCTTCAAGGGTAATACTGTTCATGGCCAGGATCGTTCCCTTGAAATCAGTGTTTGCACCAATAATGGCTTCATCCCCGACCTGCCAGAAGACGTTTCGTGGATGTGCGCCACCTTCGAGGACGATACTGGCACCTGTATGAAGTGTGGAACCAACTTTAAAAATCCAGAAATTATGGGGATCACCTTCTGCATCAAGAACAAGGTCTCCATCCATGATTTGCAGTTCATCACCGGCATCGTAAATACCGGGTGTCAGGGTAACACCGCCCTGATCGCCTGAAATTGTCTCTGGCGATGGGTCATCGGCACCAACAGCATATTGATACGCATCCGTGATGTTTTGATTTGCTCGTGTCAGCAGGCTTGGTAAGACAGGAAGAAGTGCATCCCCGGTTGCGAAAATTTCACCTTCAACCACTATAGCAGGCGGGAAACCGGTAATGTCATCCATAATGCCCGGATAAATACCAACATCGCCGGTTATTTCTGTGTTACCTTCCAGGTTGGTGATATAGTCACCGGTAAATATGGCAAATCTGCCTGATGTTTCCATATCAACAGAATTAGGAAGATACCCATAAAATCGTCCGGTAGTGAAGTTCCATTCAAAATCATTGCCCATCTGATTGCCATCCGGATCGGAAATTTCAGCGGAAAGTGAGGCTGTGTAGGTTGTGTTAGGCTCAAGATATTCGCCCGGGATAAATTCTGCTACCTGATCCTGGTAATTTATCGTTCCTTCAACCGACTCGCCGTTGTGCAGAAGAGAAAAGGTAGTCGCGTCAAGTGTGCCTGGATCAACCTCCTTATCGAAGGTAGCGTAAACCCGCACACTCATAAATACTTGTCCGGCATCACTGTACGGCTCTGTAGAAATAACCTGTGGCCCGGGTTCAGCTGAAGTAGTCGTAAATGACCATTCATAATCCGTTTTAGGCATAAAATCGTACAAATCATGAACATCGGTAGTAATCCTTGCAGTAATTTCTGAGTTGGCAGGTAGTTCGCCATCAGGCACAAAGGTGGCCGTCTGATCCGCGTAGCTAACGGATCCCTGTACAGGTCCCTGGGGAGAGCTTACAGTAAAACTGGATGTTGTAAAGCTTTCGGAAGCCATCTTTTTATTAAAAGAAGCCGTGATTTCAGTGTTCAGAGGAACATCTGCTGACTGGTCTGCAGGGGTAATAGATTCGACTTTTGGACAGACATCAGAGAGCTCGCCTTCAAAATCGTCCTCCATGCAGGCCGTAAGAAAAAAAGGAATGATTAACAGGAAAGCAGCAAAAGCTTTCCACCAGGGTTGTCTGTGTGCAGCAAACAACCCCGTACTGGTTTGAGGGGTAAGGTAAATGTGTTTCATATGGCCATTCTGTTTAATGGTAAATAAAGAGTTTAGTTTCCTGGTATGATAAATAACAAAAGCTGATACCTAAGTTATGGATTTTTTTTGACAAATAAAACCATAATGGGCTTTTTAACATGAAATTAAGTTATATGTTAAAAGCAGCTGCAGGAATAGGTTTAAAAAAAAAAGGGAAGACCATGTGGCCTTCCCTTTTTAATGTGGAAACGAATTACAGATTATTTCGCTACCTGCACCCTTTGTGTTATAACGCCGGCATTGGTAGTCATCTGTATGAAATAAACGCCATTTTGCATATTGGAAACATTTATTTCATGGTGATTACCATTGACTGATTCGTTATAAACAACCTGTCCAAGCATGTCGATCATCCGAATGTCGGACATTCGAACATCAGTCTCGATATTGAGTCTGTCACTCGCAGGTACAGGATAAATGTTAAGGGTTACGTCATCAGGATTGGAAGTGGCCACTTCGTCGTCGGTATAGCCGAAATAGTCTTCAACGACCATATCGTCTTCAACTTCAACGACTCTGTTGTCGCCACCTTCCCATTCGCCGCCGTCCCATCCTTCACCAAGAAGGTCAGAGAAGTACTTGTATTCGTACGTTCCTGCTTCAAGCTGGAATGTTTTGGCGTAAACCATGGGATCTTCCGTGTGCCAATCCATGATCTGATTGTCGGGATCGTCGCCGGGCTCTGCCCAGTCGACCATATCACCGGTAATCATGATCTGATGAACGTCTGTATCGAAGTTCTCCAGGAGGTTAAACTCGATAGCATACGTAAGGTCTACCAGGAATTGCACCTCATAAGTATCTGGTGCATAATCTTCGATATAGAAGTCTACAGTGATGATATCGGACATACCGGTTGAATAAACGGAACGTACACCAGCGGTGTGCTCACCGGCAGGCAGATCCGTAAACATATATTCTGTTTCGGTAGTTGTGTCAACATAATCATCATTCAGGTAGACATCAAATCCTTCGAATGCTTTGTCATCGAACTTACTGAAAGGCTCACCGGCTTCTACAGGAGAAGTCAGCAGTATAAGCTCCGGAGCAGGTCCGGTGGGGTCGTTGCTGGCAACATGGCTGCCTTTTTCGATCTCACCAAGGTTATTGCCATGGGCCCGTAACAGGTAGTTCACTTCAAAGTCCCAGTCCTGAATATCCGTGAAAGAGAGGTCGCCATCGGTAATATCGGCAATACCAAACTGTGTTCCGGGAACGAAATCCCAGGGTTCACCTTCTCCGTCATCAACGGCTAATCCGAGGAAGCCATCGGCACTCAAACCGATAAAGAAACCTTCAGAAGCCTCAACAGGGTCAGTAAACTCATAGGTGTTCCATTCCTCATGGGTATTTGGTACATCTTCTGCGGAGTAAAGAACGTTATCCCTGTCTGGGTAGCCGTCTTCGTCGAGTCCAAGCACCCATACCTTAACGGTTGCGTGCGGACCGCCTTCGTCAGTCAGGTACCATGACATCTCATGCAGGATGGCATCGTTATGATGAACGGTACCCATCACACTGTTATAGTCAGCGTTCTGGAACCCAAGTTGTCCGTCTACAACACCATCGTCATAACGGAATTCATAGATATCACCATCATCGTTCCAGATGAACAGTGCATCCGCATCCTCCCCTTCATCCGTATCTACACTAAGGTTATAAGGCTCAACGATGACGTCCATCATATGTACTTCGATGGAAAGATCATCACCAGCAACATCAAAGGTTACTTCCTCTGACTCATAACCTGTAGCAGCAATGGTAGCTGTGTAGTTACCGTCAACCAGGTCAATACTGGCCATGCCGTCAACATCGGTGATGATTTCTTCACCATCTACCTGGATGCTGGCTCCTTCAATCGGCGTTTCATCATCTGAATCTTCTTTCACATTGAATGATACCTCAAACATATCAGGTGCTTCGTCAACAAGAATATCATCAATGTACCAATTGTTAATATCCCAGCTGTCACCGTCGAATACAAAGGCAATGTGGAATTCTTCCTGGCCTACACCTTCAAGCATAACCATCTCTTCTGTTGAAGGCACATTACGTCCGCCAACAGAGCGATCCTCGTCATCCCGTACGGTTTCAGCTATATCCATTGTCCATTGATCAGTCCAGGTTTCACCGTCAAGAGAGGTCTGAACCTTCAGGGAATAATTACCACTATAGTCATCGACCATATGCATAAACGTCAGCATCAGATCATCAACACCTTCGGCATCAATTAATGGTGTAACGGCCCTAAATTCAGTCACATCGGCTGGGCTCCAGTAGAATTCAAGCTCGGGAGCTGACTCGCCACCGGCTTCATTGGAGTCCTGCACGGACCAGTTCTCATGTGTACGATCCCAAAAATCAGGTAGCTCATCGACAGGTACATCCGTAAAGTCTTCCTCAAATGGTAATTCTGCGATATAAATCATCTCATCAACAACCACATCGTCAATATACCATTGGTTAACATTATACGTATTGCCTTCAAATACGAAAGCAACATGGAATTCTTCTCCGGCTACATCTTCAAGAAGAACAGATACCATTTCAGGATCAATGTCACCCAGGAGAGATGATTCACGGTCTGTGGCATCCTTATTCTCTTCTACGTAAAGCTCCCACTGATCTGTCCAGGTTTCACCATCCAGCGATGTCTGGATTTTCAGGGTATAATCACCTGAGTAATCATCCAGACTATGCATAAACTCAAGCACAATGTTATCAACACCTGTACCGTCAATCAACGGCGTGATGGCACGGAATGTACCGTCGCCTGAAGGCAACCAGTTGAACTCCAACTCAGGGGCTGATTCGCCACCGGCATCGTTAGAATCCTGAACTGACCAGTTACCGGAGGTAGCAACCCAATAATCGGGCATTTCATCCTCGGATACACCGGTAAAGTCTTCTTCAAACGGAAGCTCAGCCACAAAGATCTCTTCAAGATCATCCCCAAAGCGTGGAACGATCTGCAGATTATCCTCATACTGAAGGATAACACCATTGATATTCATGTCAATGGTCGGAATCTCTTCGCCGATATAGTCTACATTCCAGAAATCGGTTCTGAGCGTAAACTCGTTTTCGCCATCAGAGAGGGTGTAGTTGGTACCATTTTCGAACACTTCACCTTCATCGAGGTCAATGAAATAAACCTCTTCAAAGCGAATGAGTTTAGCCTGGTCATCACTGGTCACTTCGTCCAACGCAAAGACAGTCGGATCCACAGGTGTGTTATCCACTGCATCCGGTGCATCCTCTGTCGGCTGGAACTGAAGCATCTGGTTGAACGTGTTTAACTGACCAACGACATCTGTGATCACATCGTAGAGGTCATACTCCGTTTCGATGGTGCCGGGCTGGTCATCGATCATGATGGCAGCCGTTTCATCCTCCAGGAATTTCCGGTTACGGAAACCATCCATGGCAACGATAACAGCCTCGCCGGTATATTTATAGATCGTACCATCTTCAGGCATATCACGAAGTTCAGCGATGGTTTCTACCTCAACAACAGGATCTTCCACTTCGATGGTCAGGTTATAGATCGTTTCGGGATCTACAACTTCGCAACCATTGGCATCGATCAGCGAGGTGATCTCAAGCGTGTGGAATCCTTCCGGTAAAACATCGTCATACAGCACATCACCTTCAGCAACGTCTTCAACGGTCACCGGATCGTCATCATTAAGCACATATGTGAACTCAATGGGTGCATCACCTGTAAGAATTTCAGCGAGTTCAACGGTGACGGTTTCATCAGCCAGGAAGTATAACTCACTGCCTGTTTCTGCAATCTCGTCGTTGAAGCTGAACAGTACGGCCGGCTCGGGGTTCACAGTAATGTCCATGGTGTAGATATCCTCTACATTTTCGGCCTGGCAACCATTGGCATCCTCCAGCATCGTCAGATGCAGGGTATGATCA
>JAWLDT010000070.1:0-1993 GCA_041686485.1 Bacteroidales bacterium
GCAATGTTACCAACGGTGCCGGTAATGCCTTGAAATCTTGCCGTCAGGTTGGTCATCCCGATGGTGGCGATTGCGATACTTCGGAGCATCCCCGCTGGATTTCACACAGTACACACTCCGGTTTTGATGAATTTGGCTTTTCGGCCCTTCCGGGCGGCGGCCGTCTCACCAATGGAAGTTTCGCCAGCCTTGGCGCGTACGGCGGCTGGTGGTCCTCTACCGAGCGCTCATCCGCGACCGCCTGGTACCGGGGCATGTTCCACTTCGACGGCCGTGTGGGCCGCGACTACAGCAGTAAGACTCGCGGTTTCAGCCTGCGTTGCGTACGGGATTTAGATTAATTTGGTTATTTGACACTTTGATTTATTTAAAACTAACCGCCTCTGGCGGTCGATTTTATCTGATTGCAGGAGCACCCTGATTTCAGAGATTAGGTACTGTGTTTTCAGAGGTTGTGAGGTGTTTGTGTGGAAACCAATGGCACTCGCTGTAGCGGGTGCTTTTTTTTAGACCTCTAAGAAGATTTGGTGGGGTTTGTGATGGGGGAATGCTTGCCGGGTTATCTCCAAAAAAGTATGCTAAAAAGTATGCTAAATAAAAAACCAGCCACCCACGATCTCCTCGTAAGTGGCTGTTTTTGTGGTGGGCCCAGCCGGGTTCGAACCAGCGACCAACTGATTATGAGTCAGCTACTCTAACCACCTGAGCTATGGGCCCGTATCATATTCCAACCAGGGCGATAGGCCCTGTAATTGGACTGCAAATTTACAAAATATCCCTTCATGATCGCAAATTATTTTTAATTTCGACGCGGAAAGAGAACCCGTTCTTGTGAAAAAGCCCGAAGTTGGGAAGTTGAGAGAGCGTGAGGGCGAGAAAACGAGAGGGCGAGAGGGCGGGAAGGCGCGAGGAAGCGAAGAGGCGAGGAGGTGAGGAAGCGAAGACACGAGGAGGCGAAACAAATGAGAAAATCTTTGTGGTGAAAAATAATAACCACGAAGATATGAAGGACACAAAGTCGATCACTAAGCGTAAAACATGAAGGATATGACCATCCGAACGATTATATTCGACCTGGGGGGCGTACTGCTGGATGTCAGCTATCAGCAAACCATTGATGCATTCAAACAGCTTGGGGTGCAGGATTTCGATAGGCTGTTCACCAAGGCAGAGCAGGTCGGCCTTTTTGACCGGCTCGACAGGGGAGAGGTGTCACCGGCGGAGTTTCGGGAAGAGTTGCGCAGAATCACCGGTATAGCCCTATCGGACAGCGACATTGATACCGCCTGGAATGCCATGCTGCTCGACCTGCCAGGCAAGCGGCTGGCCCTTCTCGACAGGGTAAAACAGCATTACCGTACCTTCTTGCTGAGCAATACCAATGAAATTCATTACCCGGCCTATATCGCCTCTCTGCGCGAAAAATATGGCTTCGGTAGCCTGGAGGACCTGTTTGAAAAGCAGTACCTTTCTTTTGAAATGGGCCTGCGAAAGCCGGAAGAGGCCATTTTCAAACGCGTAATCTCCGAAAATGAACTGAATCCCGCAGAAACCCTCTTTATTGATGATTCACTGCAGCATGTTGAAGGAGCAAAATCCATTGGTCTACATGCTTGTTGGCTTGATGTGGATAACATGGATGTAACCGGCCTGTTTAATGAAAACCACTTGCTGATACCGGAAAACCTCTAAACTTCCTGAGCCACCTCCCTTTAACCGCATCTTTCTATCTATTGTCAGAACCTGTACCTGGAGAAGCCGCCTGTGAGCCATCTCCTTTTTGGCGACTTTTTCTCTCTTTTGTCAAAACCTGTAATCAAAGGTACCGCTTGTGAGTCATCTCTTTTTCGCCGCCTTTTCTATCTCTTCATAGCGTCTTAATAAAGTCTTCAATCTTCTGAGTCATCTCTTTTTCGCCGCCTTTTCTATCCTGTTTTCTTGTCGCTCCCTGTCAACGCTGCCAATGGTGTTTGTGGGTTCAGCAAAATGCAAT
>JAWLDT010000070.1:2093-12110 GCA_041686485.1 Bacteroidales bacterium
CTTCTGAGTCATCTCTTTTTCGCCGCCTTTTCTATCCTGTTTTCTTGTCGCTCCCTGTCAACGCTGCCAATGGTGTTTGTGGGTTCAGCAAAATGCAATCTCAATCTCATCCAGGAGTTTGAACAGGTCTTCTGCCGAGGTGGTGGTCACAAGTTGTATGCGGTAGGGTTTGAAGTGGGGGATTCCCTTGAAGTATTGGCCATAATGCTTCCGCATCTCAAACAGCGCTGTTTTCTCTCCTTTCCAGTCAATGGCCATGCGGATGTGGCGCCGGCAGGTATGCAGCCGTTCTTTGAGGGAAGGCTCTGGTAATTGTTCGCCGGTAGAGAGATACTGTTTTATTTCCCTGAAGATCCAGGGGTTGCCGATGGCACCCCGGCCGATCATGATACCGTCAACACCGTATTTCTCCAGCGCCCGGGCGGCCGTCGGTCCGTCCACAATGTCGCCATTGCCAATAATGGGCAACTGCATCCGTGGGTTCTTCTTTACCTCACCAATAAGGGTCCAGTCAGCCGTTCCGCTATACATCTGACAACGTGTGCGACCGTGGATGGCCAGCGCCGCGATGCCACAATCCTGAAGCCGCTCAGCCGTATCTGCAATCCACTGGCTCTGCCGGTCATAACCGAGCCTGGTTTTTACCGTCACCGGCGTGTTTACCGCCCTTACAACACGATTTGTAATATCCACCATCCTGGGAACATCCTTCAGAATACCGGATCCGGCTCCTTTGGATGCTATCTTTCGTACCGGACAGCCAAAGTTGATATCAATGAACTCGGGCGATGCCTCCTCAGCGACCCTGGCCGCTTCTTCCATGGCCTCAGGGTCTGCCCCGAAAAGCTGGATGCTCACCGGCCGCTCCCCGGGAAAGATGTCCAGCTTTTTCCGGCTCTTCACGGCATCCCGGATCAGGCCATCAGCGGAAATAAACTCGGTATACACCCAGTCGGCCCCCATTTCACGACACAGCAATCGAAACGGCGGATCCGTGATATCCTCCATCGGAGCCAGCACCAGGGGCAGAAAGGGAAAATGTGTATTTCCTATCGTGCAGCCCCTGCCTGTATCGTGTAAGCTATCAAAACCCATGCGTATTGAAAGAATTGTTATTTTTGATGCCAATTATGCTGTAAAAATAATACAAAACCCTCATGAAAGATCAGGGAATTCTTGGTGGCCTGCATCCGTTTGCCAAATTATTGTTGCTGATACTAACCATGCTGGCAAGCACCCTGGTGATTGTTACCCTGGGCATGTTGCTGGCGATGCCTTTTTTAGGAACCGACGTGCTGAATATGCGGGAAGGGTTCGAGGCGGTGAACATCAATTTTTTGAAATATGCACAGCTATTGAGCCATCTGGGGCTCTTTGTTGCTGCATCGCTTATCTTTGCCTTCCTGGTTGGGCGAAACCCGATGACCTACCTGCAGGGTCGAAAGGCGCCCATGTTGTCAGGCCTTATCATCTCGGTACTCATCATGCTCGCAGCCCTGCCCATGGTGAATTATGTGATGGAGCTCAACCAGCAGCTTTCATTGCCCGAATCCCTCGGCATGCTGGAGGAGTGGATGCGCCAGTCGGAAGATGCAGCCGAAGAGATGACAGAGCGTTTTCTGGATGTAAGCTCCTGGCAGGGCCTGGTTTTTAATATTTTTCTGATTGCCGTTGTGCCGGCCGTCGGTGAAGAGTTTATTTTTCGCGGCGCCTTGCAACGCGTTCTGCGCCAATGGTTTGGTAATGTTCATATAGCCGTCATTGTGGCTGCCATCCTTTTCAGCGCCATGCATCTGCAGTTTTTTGGATTTTTGCCACGACTGGTCCTGGGATTGATACTGGGTTACATGTTCGTTTTTACCGGAAATATCTGGGTGCCGGTGGTCGCACATTTCTTTAACAATGCAGCCGCCGTGCTTATGCACTTCATGGTACACAACAATAACATCGATTACCAGGTTGAAGATATTGGTACCGGTACGATGGCGCCGGTAATGAGCATCATCAGCCTGCTGGCTGTGCTGTTGCTTTTCCGGATGTTATACAAGCGAGTGAACACATGAATTACAGCTCTTTTAACAGCTTGTTTTCTTTTGATTTTTCGATTTGTTCGTAAAAATCTGAAAGCGCCTTTTTTAACGAATTCAGGGTGGGCGAAGGTTTGGCGATCATCACATCCATCCCCTTTTTATCCAGTCTTTCTACAACCATCTTAATACTTATCACGTGGATATCCATGGCCGGTTGATAAGCGCTGGCCTTGGAATACCTGCTTTCCGTCTCGTTAACGAGCCTGACCTCCCAAAGTTCATTTAAAATGGTGCGGGTAAGGCTGTTGGGCATATGTAAAATTTCTGATATTTCATCAGGGGTGAGGGGTTTATCCCCTTTCACAAAATTGGATATAAGCAATCGCAATACATACAATGAAAGGATCTTTTTATTGTACGGTCTTATATTTTTGATTTCTGATTCAAATTCATAATTGTTGACATGTTGATAGGCGAAGGAAAGTTCTGCTCCGAGTAAAACAACTATCCAGCTGACCTGCATCCAGAGCAATAACAGCGGAAGGGCGGCAAAAGACCCGTAAATGGCACCATATTTAGCGGCTCCGATCTGGAAAGCAATATAGCCCCACTGTATCAGTTGAAAAACTGTGCCGGCGATGATGCCTGCCACCACCGCGGCTGAAAACTTTACATTGGTGTTTGGCATCACCATATATAGCAGGGTGAATACCGACCATAAAAGCAGATACGGAATAATTTTGACCATAAACACCAGTATCGGGTCGAGGATCATTCCGTTGGCTTCCTGTACCTGGGTGTTCAGGTAAACGGTAGCGGCACTCGCAGCAATCAAAAACAGCGGTGCAATAAACATCATCGAAAAATAGTCACTGAATTTGCGTGACCAGGTACGGGGCTTTGTTACCTGCCAGATATGATTAAAAGACTCTTCAATGTTGATAAGCAACATGGTGATTGTATAGATCAATATACCCAGACCTACCGTTGCCATGGTACCACCGCGGGCATCCTGTAAAAAAGATTCGGTAATATTCATTACCCAGTCATATACCTCTTGCCGTCCTGCCAGGGCTGTCTGTAGCTGCTGTTCAACGTACATCTCCAGGCCAAATCCCTTGGCAATACCAAAAGCGAGCGCCACAATGGGCACAATGCTGAACATGGAATAATAGGTAAGGGCCGGTGCCCGCAACATCACCTTGTCTTCCCGGAAACCCCGTAATGCCAGGACCAGGATACGCAAATGTTTTATAAGAAAGGTCTTGCGGGGCGATAAGTCCTTGAGCGGGATACGCCACAATTCATAGCGTAGAAAGTACATCGCCTTACGAATGGCGATTTTTGTCTGTCTGATTTTTTGTTTCATGTCACCCACATATTTTTATCAAATTTACACGAAATCAACTGATTTATAGGTTATCGACCATAAAAAAAACGGCCCCCGGAAAAAAGGGCCGTTTTGAAACTACAGGAAGCGTGTGCCTCCCTTATTATTCTATGCTGAACGTTTCGTCATCAATACCGGCATTGATCTCCACATCTTCAATGGTAAACTCTACCATTTGCGGGCCAACTTCCTGGGTAATCGAATGCGGCATCATGATGCCCTCTACTTCTTCGTAATCGCTGTAGGTTGACTGGCTCTCATCGGTGACGGTTTTGATTTTAAACCATGTTTCCGTACTGAAGTAGTCGTAAGCTGTTTGTCCGGAAGGATGCCTGACTTCGACCTTATAGGCTTTTTCACCATCAATGGTTTCGATACCAAGCAACTCTTTTTCGATGCCATGTTCTTCGTATTCCATTTCCATGGTGATCACGGCTTCCCGTTTAAGTTGTTCATACTGCGGACCTTCCGTAAACTCCTGGCGGCCCATCTGGGATACCACCACGCCTTTCTCACCATCAAAAAGCTGTTTGGAAACCACATTTTCGCCCATTTTGGTTTCCATCAACAACATGTCAGGTGCTTTTTTGTAGCTGATAAGTTGGAGGGTTTGCCCCATCAGGCTGGCGGTCATCTCTTGCTTCATATCCTGAATTTCGTTCATTTTTTGGCGGCCGCCGATGGCTTCCAGATAGTTGTCCATAATGGTTTCGGCGGTATAACCTTCCGGTGCTGGTTCGAGGGCGATATCTTCTACTGGCCTTCCAAATGCGTCATAGTATTCTACTGCTCCGGCAGCCGAAAAAGGCAGTAGTGTTTCGGCAACCTCTTCCTGGTTTCCGGCTACTACGATGATGGCGTTTTCCGGTTTCAGGTACTTTTGTGCCATTGCCCGGACGTCTTCAGCCGTTACGGCTTCAAGGCGCTCCAGGTAGGTGGTGTAATAGTCGTTGGGAAGGTCGTAGCGTTCCACATTCAGGGCGAAGCGCGCGATGGTTCTGGGGCTTTCCAGTGAACGGGCAAAGCTGCCTGTCATGAAATTTTTGGTAAGTTCCAGGCTGTTTGGCTCTACCGGTTCTTCGGCTATGCGCTGCATCTCGTAAAGGATTTCGGTAATGGTGGTGTCGGTAACCTCGTTGCGAACTTCTGTCTGAGCGTTAAAGCGACCTATTACCGGGTCAGTGGAAATGTTGGAACGTGCGCCGTAGGTATACCCTTTATCTTCGCGCAGGTTTTGCATGAGCCTTCCGGAGAATGCGCCTCCTCCAAGAACGGAGTTCATAACGCTTGCCTTGATGGCATCTTCGTGGCCAGGGACCAGTTCAACCGGATGGGTAACCCTTACGACACTCTGGACAGCATCCGAGCGGTCGGCAAAAGCCACACGACGGCCCTCCGGCGGCTCAGGAGTGGGGTAGGTCCTTTCAGGAACATCGCCGGGTTCCCAGGATGCAAAATAGGTTTCCATGACGTCCTGTGCTTCTTCCGTGGTCATGTCCCCCACGATCACCATGTAAGCTACATTGGGTTTAAAGTGATCTTCATAGTACCCGGTGATTTGTTCACGGGTAATATTATCCAGGCTTTCTTCTGTGGTGACTTCCCCATAAGGGTGATCATGGCCGTATGTTACCGCACGGGCAACGTTGTTGGCCATGGCAGTAGCGTTATTTTCTACCGTGGCCAGTCCCGATTTGTTTTGCTTGATCAGGCGATCCATCTCCTCCTCCGGGAAAGAGGGGTTCAGGAGAATGTCAGACATCAGCTCCAGAAGTGTTTCCTGGTGCCGGGTCAGGGAAGAGCCAAACATCCCGGTTGAAGAAGTGGACAGGCTTCCGCCGATGAAGTCGATGGCCTCATCAATTTCTTTCTTGCTACGGTTGGCAGTTCCCTCACGCATCAGTGATCCGGCAAGGTCTGTATATCCTTTGGCTTCGCCTTCGTACAATGGATCGATATCCAAAGTAAGCTGAAAAGAAACGACCGGTACCTGGTCATTCTCTACCACGATGACTTTCATTCCGTTATCCAGTTCAAAAGACTCAAAATCGCCCAGCTGAATGGTCGGGGCTGGTCCGGGTTCCGGCTTTTGGCTCCTGTCAACCTGTGCCGTGACAGATAGGATAAAAACGAAACTTAATATGGTGAATATGCTGATTTTTTTCATTGTATTATGATTTTTATTGGTTTCGGATGATTATTGGGCTTCGGGCATATAATACAGCACAACCCGGTTGTCTTCGCGGAAATATTTTTGTGCCACTTCGAGAATGTCCTCACGGGTGACCGACATAAACCTGTCGATTTCATTGTTGATCAGGTTGGCGTCACCATAGAGCAAATGGTAATTGGCAAGGTTCATAGCACGCCTTGCAATGGTTGTGTTGCTGTTTACCATATTGCTTTCCCGCTGGTTTCTGAGCTTCTGCATCTCCTCTTCAGAGATCAGCTCATTGCGCACCCGTTCCAGCTCTTCATCAATGGAGGTTTCTACATCCTGAATGTCTACACCCATATTCGGGATTGACATGATGATGTTCAGACCGGGGTCTTCCAATCCTAACGGGTTGGATTGAACCATTAAGGCAGATTGTTCTTCTACCACCAGCTTACGGTTCAGGCGGCTGCTTTCCCCCTGGGATAACAGGGAGCCCAGCATCTGAAGGGCATAATAGTCTTCAGTTCCCTGTGCAGGGATATGATATGCCTGGATCAGCATTGGTAGTTGGATGTTGTCGTATACAGTGTCACGCAGCTCTTCCGTGCGTTCAGGTTCTTCAACCTCAGGTCTGAAAATATCGTGTCCTCCTGACGGTATTCCGGCAAAATACTTCTCTACCAGCTCTCTCGTTTCCTCTGTTTCAATGTCCCCTGAAACTACCAATACGGCATTTTTTGGCACATAAAACATATCGTGAAAATCGGTAATGTTTTCATAAGTGGCATTGCGGATATGTTCATCTTTGCCAAGCACATCTGATTGATAAGGATGCTCCCTGAAGGCGCGCTTCAGGGTTTCGGTGAGAACACGTCCGTAGGGCTGGTTGTCACGGGTTTGTTTCATCTCTTCGGTTACAACATCTTTTTGTGTGGTAATGCCGATAGAGTCGATCACGGGATGGAGCAATCGCTCTGATTCCAGCCACAGACCAAGTTCAAGCTGATTGGATGGGAGCAGAACAAAGTAGTTGGTCACATCAAAGCTGGTATACGCGTTCAATGAACCGCCGGCCTGTTCCACAATCTCGGAAAACTCTCCGCGTTCAATGTGCTTGGTGCCCTCGAACATCAGGTGCTCAAAGAAATGGGCAAACCCTGTCCGGTCACGGAATTCATTTTTGGCTCCCACATGATACATGATGTTTACCACCACGTTGGGGGTGGTGTTATCTTCATGCAGAATGACTTGGAGCCCGTTGTCGAGGGTATACTCCGTAAAATCAATCCGCTGCTCTGACGCCAGCGCACCGCCGGCCATAAACAACAACACGGAAACAATGAAAAGATTCAATCTTAGCTTCATGTTTAATAGTTTTATGTTGATAAAAAATGAAAAAATTATATGATAAATATGGTCAAAAACTCGTGCAAATTTAATGAATGAAACAAAACCATCTCAAAAATTGTTTGTTTTAATATTCTATATCAAGTCCAAGTTCTTTTGTAAGCCGATTGATCTCGGGGTTCTTTTGTATCAGTTTTTGCAATTTGTCTTTTGGAAGGTAGACCTTTTCAGTGGTTTGGGTTTCCTGTATCTTTGTCCGGATCTGAATGGTATGATTTTCCAGTGAATGATGCAGCTTGTTGAGCAACTCGGGTTTCTTTTCCCGGATCAGCTCTGCCTGAATGGTGTTATCCAGATATACCTCAACGACATTGTCCTCCAACACCGCAGGCTTATAGCGTGTCATGGCCAGGTAAAGTGCATGGCTTTCTTCCTTGAAGGCAAGGGCCATGTCTTTCCAAACAGCCATAAAATCCTCGTCTGCAAAGGCTTTTTCCGGCTTCTGGCTGTTATCTTCTTCCGTTGGGCTTTCGTTTCCCTTGGTGGTTTTATCGGTGTTGTTGATTTTCAGGCTAATCCTGGATACAGGGCTATCAGGTTGTGATACAGATGTTGCCGAAGTAGCTGAAACTTTGGAAGATTGTTTTTTAGCGGCAGGTTTAACCGGCTCCTGCTTCGGGGCAGCTTTAGCCTCATCCGAAGGTTTCCTGGCGGGTTGTGTTTGCTCTTTATCAGGACCTGCCGGAGGTGCCGGGAGTTTCTGAAGGGCGTCTACGTCTGTGTCAGGGCTTTTTTTTTTACCAGCGACACGGTTTGCAGCATCGTAAGCTCCAGTAACAGCCGTTTGCTGCTGCTGGTTTTATACTGGACATCAGCTTTATTCGTGATCTCCAGTGCCCCCATCAGAAAGTCTTCCGGGCAGCGCTCTGACTGTGCTTTATATTTTTCCCGGATGTCATCACCTGCCTCTATGAGCGTGATGGTTGCCGGATCCTTGCAAACCATCAGATTCCTGAAATGACCTGCCAGACCGGTAATAAGGTCGTCGCCATCAAAGCCTTTTAACAGGATTTCGTTGATCAGCAGGAGAATATCCGTGCTGTTCTCCTCCAGGATAAGGTCTGTGATCCGGAAAAAATAATCATAATCCAGGATGTTCAGGTTCTCAACCACCTGTTGATAGGAGAGGTTGCTGCCGGTAAAGCTGATCAGCTGATCAAATATGGACAGCGCGTCCCGCATGGCTCCGTCGGCCTTCTGACTGATAAGGTGCAGGGCATTGTAATCGGCTTCTATGCCCTCCTGTTCAGCCACCCAGGCCAGCTGCCGGGTGATATCGTTTACGGTGATGCGGGCAAAATCAAAGATCTGGCAGCGCGACAGGATGGTGGGGATGATCTTCTGCTTTTCGGTCGTGGCCAGGATGAACTTGGCATACGCCGGGGGCTCTTCCAGCGTCTTCAAAAAGGCATTGAACGCCTGCTGGGAAAGCATATGGACCTCATCAATAATGTAAACCTTGTATTTACCTACCTGGGGAGGTATCCGCACCTGGTCAACCAGCGTGCGAATGCCATCCACACTATTGTTCGAAGCCGCATCCAGCTCGTGAATATTGAATGAATGTGACTGGTTGAATGACTGGCAGGACTCACAAACATTGCACGCCTCGATATTCTCTGTGATGTTTTCACAGTTGATGGTTTTGGCCAGGATGCGTGCACAGGTGGTTTTCCCGATGCCACGCGGGCCGCAAAACAGGAAGGCCTGCGCCACATGGTTGTTCCGGATGGCATTCTTCAGGGTGTTGGTAATGGATTGCTGACCAACCACCATATCAAAGGTGTCGGGACGATACTTGCGGGCAGATACGACAAATGGATCCATGTTGCAAAAATAAAAAAACCGGCGCAAACAAATTGGTAAGCACCGGTTTTTTATGGTCTATATTAAGCCTTTTTTATGTTTCTCGCCAATGGCCTTTAGCATATCGGCTGTCATGGCATCCAGGTTATATTTGTGCTGCCAGCCCCAGTCTTTACGGGCAGGGCTGTCGTCAACCGAGTTCGGCCATGAGTCGGCAATATCCTGACGGAAATCGGGTTCATAAGAGATTTCAAACTCAGGAATATGTTTCTTGATGGATTCGGCCAGCTCGGCAACGGTAAAGTCCATAGCTCCCACATTGTAATCGCAGTGGTGGTTGAGGTCCTTAAAGTCTGCCTGCAGCAGATCGATGGTTGCCTTCAGACAGTCGGGCATGTACATCATGGGCAGGCGGGTGTTTTCGTTGACGAAGCAAGTGTACTTCTTGTTTTTGATGGCTTCGTAATAGATGGCGATGGCATAATCTGTTGTGCCGCCCCCCGGCTCCGTTTCGTGGCTGATAATGCCGGGGTATCTAAGCCCTCTGACATCCAGCCCATATTTCTTAACGTAATAATCGCCCAGCAATTCTCCGGCCACCTTGGTAACACCATACATGGTGGTTGGCTTAAGAATGGTTTCCTGTGGGGTGTTATCAACCGGGGTGGTCGGTCCGAAAACGGCTATTGAACTGGGTACCAGTACCTGCTTCATCTGGCGCTCACGGGCCAGCTCCAGGATATTGATCAATCCATTCATGTTGACATCCCATGCCAGCATGGGGTTTTTCTCGCCGGTCCCGCTCAATATGGCTGCCATGTTGATGATCCCGTCAATATTGTATTTGTCAACCACCGAAACCAGGTTGTCAACATCCAAAGCGTCAACCACCTCATGGGGCCCCGATTCTGCCAGTTTCTTCGAAGGCTTGGTTTTCCGGATGCCCGCAACCACATTATCATTTCCGTAAATTTCACGCAGGGAAAGTGTTAACTCCGAACCAATCTGTCCGGCAGCTCCAATGACTAAAATGTTTTTCATTACAATAGTGTTTTATTTGTTCTTGCTTTGTTTGATTGAACGCCATTCAAAGAATGAACTACTGAAACTTTATTATATATTAATTGCGCTATTATACTACCAAGTCGATTGCTGTTCTCCTATCCTCCCGTCTTTCTTATGTCACCCCTTCGGGGTTTATGTTTTGTTTGTGTTCCCCTTTTTTT
>JAWLDT010000071.1:0-12020 GCA_041686485.1 Bacteroidales bacterium
TTTAGTTCTGATGCGCTTTTACTACCTCAACCACTTCGGGAAGGTCCATTCCCAAATTCTTGAGATGTTCAATGGTCGGAACGCCGTCCATAGTCCAGCCGCGACGCTTGTATACGGCGTCAATCAGCTTTTCATAGCGATCTTCGCGATACTTCCGCATGGCAGCCATTTTTTCGGCCAGTGACATGCCTTCCGGGTCAACACCGGCTTCCTCTTTCAGCTGCTTATCGTAACGATCTTCGCGGGAGAGGTATTCTTCTTCGGTCAACGGTCCGGCAGCGCGATAAGGCTGTGCATCATCCCGACGCTTACCAAAGCCGCGACGCAGGTTAAATACACGCTGGAAGTTATACACCCGCTCGCTCTGACGGATCAGTTCTTCCTTATCAAATGGCTTACCGGTAACGGCTTCATAGATAGCTACATAATTGTCGACATGCTCAGGCACCTTGTGTGGCTCCTCCGCATCGGCGTTGCTTTCCGGAACAACGTCGTTCCAGCAAAGTTTGCAGAGTCCCTGAAGTCCGAACCACGTACGGAACATCGGCATGTAGTGCAATGCATCCGCTTTATCCTCAAACGTGGGGATCTGATTGTTTACCATATCCATAAAGATCAACCACGCCTCATCGTGCTGGGGACCTTTGTTTGTCATGGCATAACCACCCTGCTGGGCAAGCGATTCTTTAGAAACATACTGCGAATATTCAAGGCCTTTGTTTTCCATGGCGATGTCTTTCAAAAACTTGGGATCGCCCCAACCTTTCTCAATAAACATCTCCTTCATCTTCTTCACGCCCATACCGGCAATTTTTCCAAAGCCTTCGCCTCTGGCAACCTGGTGCAACAGCTCGAGCGAATCATTCCTGGCGCCAAACTTCAGCTCCAGTCCACCGGTGCGCTCCTTGTTGAGGATGCCATTTTCGTAGCACTCCATGATGAACGCCACGATCGTACCCCAGGTGATGGTGCAGATGCCATAGGTGTCGCAATAAAAGTTGGCCTCAATGATGTATTCGGGATCAAAGATACCGAGGTTCGCTCCCAAACCGGCTGCGTTTTCATATTCCGGTCCGTCAACAATAACCTTGTCGCCTTTGTAGGGGCCTGTTTTTAATGGGAAATCATCCACGGCTTTGGCGCATGACATGGTACAACCAATCCAGCAGCCATCAAACACATTCTGCGTAAAATACTTATCCCTGAAAATGTCTGAATGGATTTTCTTACCATCTTCATGGCTGCCAAACTTAAAGTTGTGAACAGGAAGCAAGTCATAATCATTCATGATGTTCACGATGTTGGCCGTGCCCTTGCGGCGCATCTGGCACTGATGGTCATCAAGATCGCGCATCTCACGGTTAAACCGCTTACCACGTTCCCTGATGGTTTCCAGATCTTTAACGTTATTCAGGTTGCCGCTGACACCATCAATGTGTGCCACGATGGCTTTGATCTTCTTGTCGCGCATCACGGTGCCGATACCACCACGACCTGCCTGCTTCAGACGGATCTTCTTCCGTTTCGAATCATAGAATGTGAAGTTGATCATACCAACGAGGCTGTTCTCCGCAGCTGCACCGGAAGAAACAATGCCGATATTCTTATAATCCTTCTCATCCCTGGCAAACATTTCCGTAAGCTCTTCAGCCAGGAGGTGGGTGTCGGCTGACAGACCGGGATCTTCAAAGATCTCCATCTTTCCGTCTTTGCCGTCAATGTAGATGATCACATCCTTGTCGGCCTTGCCCTGCAGCTCCAGTGCATCATAACCTGAAAACTTAAGGAATGGGCCGAAGAAGCCACCTACATTCGAGTCCATCACAGAATCGGTTTGTGGTGACAGGGATACGATCAGGGATTTACCCGCACCGGCATATTGAGTAATACCGGCAATCGGGCCGGGAGAGATGATAATTTCATTCTCCGGATCATTCCACTTGGTTTCGGGCTTCGTGGCATCCCACAATAACCGCAGGCCATAGCCTTTACCACCAATAAACTTTTCTTTCATCTCAGCAGGCACATCTTTTTCCTTGATCTCACAATTGCCTACATTGATGTACAAAATTTTGTCGGTGTACCCACGGTACAAGGGTGTCTTTTGGTAATCGACCGCCTTTAAGGTCTTTCTTTTGTCCTTTAATTCCGCAATGTTCATATTTTTCCCTATTTAATGATTGTTAATCAATGTGTACAAAACTACAAATTTTAACCAATTCAGCCGAAGAAAAGACCTCCTTGAATTGTTTAAATATTCACAACCCGGTCATCATTTCCGTGAATGTTTTCACCCCATCACACCGAGGGATATGATTGCCCGGACAAATGGCAAACCGGGGAATCGAGCGTAGCCTGCCATGTTATATACATCACAAAAAAGTTTAGTAAAACATGCATCCGAAACACGTCCGGGCTCATTCGGCCTGATAATTTATACTGATTACAAATTGCCAACAAGGATGATTATGGTAAACTTTTCGGCGCCGGTATGTCAGAACGGCTTATTTTTGCCTCTATTTATCGCCAACCAATCTGAAAAACCAAATTTAAAAAACAATCATGGAATCAATTGCCGGACAATTATCGAGTTTGCACATCCTGAACCAATACTGGCTGACATTTTTGATGGTGATCAGTATGGTATTAATCGCCCGGACGGTAGTGGCGGGTTCACGTTATTCCCCCATCCTGATCATTGTTGTTTTTGGTCTGCTGATGGGCCTGATCCTGGTCTCAACAGGCATGGCCTCTCCCGGCTTGCCCGAATTTCCCATTATGGGGCTCGGTAGTCGCGTTACCATAACCGCCCTGATGGCCTCCTTTTTTGTCGGCGGGCAGGAGATACGCAAATTAATTACCAACCGGAAGATAGACGCCAAAGACATCGTGGTGCCTTCCTCCAAGGAGATTTTCCTGGGTACCAAGGCCACCCAGTTTATGTTTCTTGTCAGGGCTTTTTTTATCCTCATTGGCATTGAATCGTTAAAACGGCTGGTAGTTGGCTACAATGGCGGCAATGAGCTCGACCATTTCTATCCTTTGCTTGGGTATATGGGTCTTGTAGCATCCATCATTTTAATTGACCACCGGGCAAAGATTGAAAACAAAGGCGCCTACATTAGAAAAGGGGTTCTTGAAACGACGATGATCCTGCTGCTGTTGGTGGTATCCTACCATATTTCCGAATGGATTAAACCGGTCATCGCACTGCCTGAGATCTTTTTTGCCATGATCTTATCGGTAAGTTTAGGTATGATCATGTTACGCTGGAAGTTTGGTCCGACCATACGCGCGCTGTTGTTTGCCGGGATACCGGTGGTGCTGGCCTCCAACTTTATGATTGGCGGGTCACGTATTGTTGAAGCTTTTCAACTTCCCGGCATGACATCCGTGCTATCCTTCGGGTTTTTCGGTCAGTTATTCTGGATGTTTGGCGGACTGGCCCTGTTGATCCTGTTTGGCAAGGCCAACCACATCCGTAACCTGGCACCCGGGATGGCAGGTTCTCTGTCACACTCAGGACTTACCGGCGCCTGTACGGCCGGTGACCTTGGCCAGGAAGCGGCGGTAAGGGCTCCCATTATGATTAATGTACCGTTCATCGGACATATTTTCGTGTTCTCCATCCTGGCAGCGAGTGCCACGGCCGGCGGCTTACTGGTTCCATATGTATCGCTTGTCGTGGCAGCCGGCATATTGCTGACCATCCTATCGCTGAGGGTGCTTAAGAACGCAAGAGGAATGGACAAGATCGAAATTCGCGGACTGATGCTATTCTCCCTTGGCTGGCAGCTGGTAGCGGTATTCGGTGGCCTGCTTATTTTGCATATCGCCGGGATGGGTCTCGGGGATGCTGTTATGGCGAATTCTTCGGCCATCTCTCATTTCGGACTCTTTTCCGCCATCCAGGGAGGCATGTTTGGGGAGCAGGCTGCCGGACTGATCGCGTTTGTGTTTGCCATGCCGTTCCTGGTACACCCGCTGGTATTTGGCATTTTTGGTAAAACAGCCACCAACAAGGGTGTCATGCCCCAAAACATCGTTTACATCCTGGCATTGATCGGTGTGCTGGGCGTGCTTTATGCGATGATCGCGTGATGACGCAAGCGTGAGAGGGTGAGAGGGCGAGAGGGAAGAAAAATGAGCGGATGCGAAGACGCGAGGGAACGAAGTTGCGACTTAAGGGACTGAAGGGGTTTGAGGGATGCTTGGAAAACGTTGGGGTTTTGGCCGGAAATGGGGATTCTAAGGCGGTTACTGTCATTTTTTGGTTTGACAAGCAGAAAAAATGATTAATTTTGCACATTGAAAACAAGCCTGATCCGGGGTGTAGCGCAGTCCGGTTAGCGCGCGTCGTTCGGGACGACGAGGCCGGAGGTTCGAATCCTCTCACCCCGACCACATTAAAACGCAATCAACTAAATAACAGTTGGTTGCGTTTTTGCTTTTGGATGCCCTGAGGTTTCTTCATGTGAAAAAGGTGACGACCTATTTTTCGCCTGTATTGTATCGTAATTTCCTTTGCAACACGAAACTGAATATTAAAAACAAAAGGCGGTCTTCCAGCGATTAACCATATTGCCTTTTTATACCAGATTCTGTAGTGCGTGGCTTACCTCCTCACACAACGAACACTTAAGCCGAGAGCGCGCTTTACAGAACTTATATTTTCCACCTCATCGGAATAAATTAAGGTTTTGGCTGTGTAATAAACAGAAGAATAATATTCCGTAGAACTCGTAGAACTCCAAACATACCCCCAGGAATTTTCAGCATAAATATCACCATCATTTAAGCGCCACCCGGCAACGGGCCACTTCAGGCTTGAATTGTACGCCCCTTCTGCGCCAAATGATGCCCAATCATCTTTTTCCAGCGTTAATTCATCTTCCGTGGGTAGTCGCCAGTTTGGCGGACAGGGGTTGTTTGTACCATCGACACCTTGCCACAAATCATTGTTTTGAGGTGACCGCCAGTCATACGGCTCGTTGCCAACTGTTATGAACTGGTTATGCCCAGGAACATCATTGTCGATCGTACCGGTAACAGTGCCGCTATTCCTGTCCTGGTGACCATCATCTCCACGCCCCCACTGGAAAAGGTCGCCGTAAGCCTGGACGTCAGCACTTGATTCGGCAACTCCAGCAGCACCCAGGTTGCGGTCCAGCCAGCAAAGTGTTACCTGGCTGTCATCAATGGTGTATGTTCGTGTCATCGTTCCGTGGGTTACCTCACGGCCGCGATATGTAAAGGTGATGTCTTCGCCGCACAGTGGCTCTGTGGGTGTTGCCGTAATCCGCACCCGGGTATCCTCTGAATAGGTCTCAGGGAAGCTGGCTTTCCCATCTCAGGTGAGTGTGCGAATGCCCGGTGTAACGTTGGTCAGGGCACCTGAAATGCGCTCTCCGGGAATGCTTTGATAATCACCTCCATCGAAACTTACCGCTGCTGAGATGTTGTAAAAGTCGTCGTTGCCGGTAAATTCGTACCGGATGACTGTTTCGCCGGTGACGGGCTCACTCTGAACGATGGTCACCGTTAGTGTTTCATCCTGGGCAAAAGCGCCGGCAGCAAGCCATAAAAGCAACAAAAAAGGAAGCATTTGTTTCATGATACAATAATTTGTTTGTTTGCAATGGCTTTGGCTTTGTTTAATACATGTGCTTTACGCTGTCAGCAATCGCTACCGATCTTCTTTCGCATCAAATGGTAACGCCTGACAAGGAAAAATCCTATCAGGATCACGATTATGACTAGTGCCAGGCCGGAAAGGGAAATGGGAATGGAGAGGGTGTCAAAGGTAAAGGCTTCCGATTCGCCGTTTATTTGAGCCATGGCTGCGACGCTAAAAACCAGCCATGTAAACATAGCCGTGAGAGTGGAGATAACATGTTTCAAGATGATTGTATATCTTTGAAACGCATTTGTTGGGTGTTTTTCAATTAAAAATATGAACAAAATTTGATTGATGCAACTAATTTGAGAGAGCCATTGGCTGATAAGCACAGGAAGAGGAATGCAGCAACATTGGAAAAATACCAAAAAAAATGCATCAAAACGAAAACCCGTAAGCTATCTTGATTAGAATATTATTTCTGCGCTTAAGAACGTAAATAAAGCCAAAACTATTGAGGAACTTAATATCCTTCTGGATAGTAATCCCCAAAATATTCTGACACCTTATTCACCAGCTCATATACAAGATTTGCTTAAAGGATCAGATAAGCAAGAAAACATTGAATGTCACATTAATCCATTTACAGTTGATGAACGAAGAGAAATTGTAGTTGAAAAATTAAACGAACCATTAAAACAAACGGCATATAATCGAGTAGACGGCCGGTGAGCCAAAAAGCCCACCGTTGCGCCTCTCACACCACTGCAGTGCAAGGGTCGCCTATACAGTCCCGAATTAATCGGGATTAAGTCAGCGAAAATTGTAAAATACGTAACCAACGAACTGAAATTTGAACTGATAACGTTCTAAAAAAAAAGAAATCATGTCGATTATAATAGAACCGATTGGTATAATTTATACGCCCTTTAAGACAAAAGAAGGAATGCCAATTCAATCAAATGGAGCCATAGGTATAAAGGGAAAGATAAAAATAAAAGAAGAATTTATTCAAGGGTTAACAGACCTTGATACATTTTCGCATATCATGTTGATTTTTAACTTTCACAAATCGAAAGGATTTGAATTGCTTACGAAACCTTTTCTTGACAATAAGAAACGCGGTGTTTTTGCAACAAGAGCACCAAAAAGACCTAACCCGATTGGAATATCAGTCGTCCGATTAATAAAAATCGAAAAAAACATCATTTATATTGAGAATGTTGATATGCTTGATGAAACACCTCTTTTGGATATTAAGCCATACATTCCTGACTTTGATATCCATAAAACAGACAAGAAAGGGTGGATTGAAAACAAAACTGACAACTTGAATGAAACCAAATCAGATGACAGATTTTAACAGCTTTCGCTAATATATAGGTATAGACGGAGATAATCCTAAAGTTCGAAGCTTATTAGATCAGCCTAACACTGAAGAAATTAAAAATATAATAGGTAAGCATAAATTTGCGTTTATTGATGAAGCACAAAGAATACCAGGAATTGGACTTACTTTGAAAATTATAAATGACCAATTTGCAGATGTCCAGTTATTTACAAGTGGGTCTTCCTCCTTTGATTTATCAAATAAAGTAAATGAACCTCTGACTGGAAGGAAATGGGAATATCAGTTATTTCCGATAAGTTGGGAAGAATTTGAAAACCATCATGGATATCTATATGCAGAACAACAGCTAGAGGATAGCCTACTGTATGGATTTTATCCAGATGTTTTAAATAATCCAGGTGAAGAGATGAGCACTTAAGCACTCACCGTTGTACTATAGTAAAAGCCGATTTTTTATGAGAAAATTTTACCTCAGCCTGTTACCCATCATTGTTTTATTCACTACATCGCATCATCAGGGCCTGATGGCTTTGGACAATCCCCGTCAGCCATCGGATGATATTGAATATCATGTCCATGTGCGTCCTGTTTTTTATTATGTGAACACCACAGACCGTGACGGGACGGAGCACACAGACCGGACCATAAACCTGAGAGGCCGGTTGGGGCTCAGCTACCATCTCAGCGACAACCTGACTTTCCGCATCCGTACTGCGGCGCGCCTGTCCAGTCAGCAGGAAGGCTTCCGGTTTCTGCTTGACGATCACACGGGCGGCAGTGGTTCTTATCCGGCCGGAACAGCCACCGTGGATGAGTTGATGCTCAGATGGCAGGTCACCCCCGGACTCAGGTTCACAGCCGGGCGGTTCCAGGGGCGTTTCCGGCTGGCTGGCCTGATCCCCAAAGGTGTTGACCGCTACTATGCATCCAATCTTTCAATCTCCCATACAGATGGCGTATGGATGGAGTGGGATGCAACCGATAACTGGCGCTTGCATTTGATCGGTAGCCATAACAGCCGTGCCGGCAGTTCCCATGCTGCACGTCCTCCCTTGCGTTTTGATGAGTCGGGAGCGGCAAGAATCAGTGGTTATGCAAATATTCAGCATCGCAATACACAAGACAGATGGGCACAGCGTGAATTCAGCGTTTCAGTGACCCCACAAAACTTTTTCAGAGATGGTAAACTGAGAAATCATGTAGCGCTCTCCACCCGATGGTTGTATCGGCCCGCTTTCAGTGTTTCGGGAGAAGAATACTTGCTGGGCGGCGAACTGGGCTTTATTCCTGTTGCACCCAGGCCGTCGGATAATGGTTTACAGGTGAGTGACGACAGGTTGCGCTTTGGAAGTTCGGCGGCAGCCTGGCAACTTTCGGCCTATGTCAACAAAATATCTGACCGCCACAGTATCGGGATACTTTACGGTCAGGCGGACCCACACTGGCTGATTTCTGGGAGCTTTGCACCCAATGCGACCATGACAGAAATGCGATACCGCTACACGATCGCCTCATGGATCAATTATGAATTCAGGGTACGTCGCAGGGGTGAAATTCACAGGCCGGCGGATGCCAGCCAGACCAGGCAGATATTTGATTTTTATACGCGCTTTACCATTAATATTTAATGGCCATTGACAAATTTGAATACACCCTTCCCGTTGCTGGTTTTTGGTTTTATTGCTGACTGATGAATGATTTGTTGAATTGCAGTGGTTTTGTAAGCTTCCCTGAAAATTGGGCTATTCATATTTGAGCGCAAGGGCCGGATCGGTTGATGCGGCTTTCTCAGGTTCCGGAACAACGGCAACTGCCTGGGTCGGATTGTTGGGAACCGTGTTTGGAATATTGTTTTTTGCCCTCAATGTAAATTTCTTTAAAACACATTTTACAGCGGAATCGATGAGTGGCGATATTTCAGAAGCTTTGGGCATCCATCAATGGATTATCGTACCTGTTGCAGCCATTATTTTTATCGCTATTATTTACATAGTCAATAAAAAAGTGGACGACTTTAAACAGAATTTTTGATATGCAAAACATGAGGGGGCACGTATGAGGAAAAGTGCGGATAAAATTAATGTTGTAAAAATATAAAAATTGCAAAGATTACAAATAGTAAAGACCAGCCGAATTCTACATTGAACGTCCAACAGGTAGCTCATCAACAAGGTCGCCGCTTTAACTTTAACCTGCTCAAGTGTTAATATAATGCATATGGTCCGATTTTTGAAGATAATAAATGGTTATTCCCATCGAAGTAGTAATACAAAATCGGAATATATGTATTGTACCCTTACCACCTCAGTGATCAGCCGGCATTTCGCCTTTGCGCTGATTATGCTATCGTTTGGTTATACCACCCTGTTTGCGAAAGCGGACACTTTGCCGGATGCCAATGAAGCCGGCCCGCCCCCTTACCAGAAAGAACTGGATTTGTTGCTCGCTTCTGCGAACCATCCTGCTGTGCTGGATTATCTGGATTCCCTTTTGGACAAAGGGCATTACAACCGGGAGTTGTCATGGCAATATGCACGCTCACTCTTTCTGTCCGGGCGACTGGATACGGCCCGTGACAGTTTGTTGCTTTGGGAATCAGATTCAGTGTACCGGACCAGAAGTGAGAATATGTTGGTGCAAGTTGCTGTTCAGCAGCGCAACTTCATGGATGCTGTCAAATACTTGATCCGTTTGCGCGACCGCTACCCTGACAACCCGGCCTATCCTCATCGGCTGGCAAGAGTATTTACCGCAATGAACCAGCTTCCCGGGGCCGAAGGGCAATATGCCCGGGCATACCAGCTGGACACCCTGAATCAATTGGTTATTGGTGAGTGGGCAGAGGTGCTGCAAAAAATGGGCTTTACTGAAAGTGCTTACCTTATTCTGCAAAAGGGGATCACCGTTTCGCCCGAAAACCAAGGTTTCCGGCGTCAAATGATAGAACTGACCTATGAGATGAAAAAGCTTCAGGAAACCATTAAACATGCGGAATTTCTTACTCATCAGGGAGATACTACTGCCCAGACCGTGAAACTAAAGGCGTTTTCACTATACCAGCTTGGCAGCCTCAACCGGGCTGAATACTGGATTGATTATTTGCTGGATGACAAGAAGGAAGGAGAAGATCTGTTTTTCTACAAAGCCAGGATCCTGACAGCCCGAGGTGAAAAAGAAAAGGCCCGGGACTATTACTACAAAGCAACGCACAGCTGCCTGAGCCCAAACTTCAATGCCTTCGCCCTGCAGGCCGGAATCAATCTTTATGAGATCATGCAGTACGATGAAGCGATCCGGTGGCTGCAGATGCTGAGAAACTTTTCCGGCAATCCGCTGGTTAATTTTTATCTGGCCGCGAGCTACTATGAATTTTACGAAGACAAAGATCCTGCCCTGAACTACTTTCAGCTGTTTACGGAAGAATCTGTCCGCGATGAGGAAGAACCCCATCGACAGTATGCCCGGAACCTTATCCGGGAGATCACCGAAGAGATGCATTTTCGGGGGGAGTGACAGACAGATTTGGTAAAGGACAGGCCGTCCAAATCCGGCCTGCAACTGTGGGACGGGTCAGGCACTGAAGGTAACAGCTTAAGCCCATTGGATGACGAATTTCCATCCCCCCGTATTTTCCTGTCTGAACCAAAAATGGTATCTTACAGGAAAATTATAAACCAACATAACATGGTACCTATGGAATTCTTTGACTGGATCAATTCGAAAATACGGCGATTTAACTGGACCGTTACCAACCATACTAAAAATCGCTGCTTAAAAAAGTTCCCAAATTGAGAATCAACCTATTATTACCCTTTCACAAAATACTTTTTTATTAATGTTTGTAATTGCGTTTTTATAAGCGGTTTTGCTAAATAGTCGTCGCATCCGGCTTCTATTGCTTTTTTCCTGTCACCCGATAAGCCACAAGCTGTTTGTGCAATAATGACCACATCCTTATTAAACTTGCGAATTTCTCTCGTAACTTCCTCACCATCCATATCCGGCATTTTGATATCCATGAGAATCAAGTCGATGTCCGGATGGTTTTTACAGATTTTTACTGCTTCTGTCCCGCTGCTAATCTGCAGGATCTCTTTACCTATCGCTTGCAAATATTCTGACAGGAGCATGGCAGACAATTCATCATCTTCAACAATTAAGACTTTTAGACTTTTTGCCTGATCTTCTTTCTCTATAGCGGATTCATCAACATTTTGAGCATCAGTTTCTTGATGATCCATTTTGTATGGGATGGTGAAATAAAATGTTGAGCCTTTGCCCTCTTCGCTTTCGACCCAAATATCTCCCCCAAGCATTTCCACGTATGATTTTGAGATTGCTAAACCCAAACCTGCACCCTGATATGCCATTCTATCAGCAATATCAGCCTGGATAAAACGATCAAATATAGCTCCCTGCCTGTCTTCTGGAATGCCGATCCCGGTGTCTTTTATATAAAACCTTAGATACGCACGGCCGCGCGTATCTAAGGTTTCATAACCCAGCTCAATTGAACCCTTTTCGGTGTATTTCAGGGCGTTATTTACCAGATTGGCAAGAATCGCATATAATTTTTCACGGTCGGTTTTGATGATGGCTTCTTTTGCAGGCAAGGGGTTTTCAAAAGATAACTTTATCCCTTTGGTTTCCGCTTCGGGTTTGAAGAAAGTGTAAACATACTCAATTTGCTCATTTACATTTGTCTCCTTCATATCGAGTTCCGTCAGACCGGCTTCTATTTTTGAAATACCAACAATTTGGTTGATGATGTTAAGCATACGGGCGCCGCTTTTCTCTATGATACCAATGTATTTCTGCTGCTTATCGCCTGAAAGGTCAGACTCTTTCAATAATTCAGCAAAGCCAAGTATGCCATTCATCGGGGTTCGGATTTCATGCGACATATTGGCCAGGAAAGCAGATTTCAGGCGGTCGCTCTCTTCGGCTTTTTCTTTGGCAATGATAAGTTCCTGTTCTATCTGCTTTTGTTCTGTAATATCGATCACTATCCCAAAAGAACTCAACGGTTTTCCCTCTTCATTAAAAATGGTT
>JAWLDT010000072.1:0-11956 GCA_041686485.1 Bacteroidales bacterium
ACCAACTGAGCTAAGGAGGAATATATTTTTTCATTTTATCTCCTGACCCTCTGATTAATCCCGTACGTACGGGACTCTAACCAACTGAGCTAAGGAGGATTGTATGTCAAATAACGCGTTTCTCCATCTGTCAAAAACAAACCCTGTCTCGTTTTGAGTTGCAAAAGTAATAAAAAATTCTTTCACAAAAGAAGCCATTTAAAAATTTTTTCACATCCCTTCTCAACCACAAACTTGCCCGCCCTCCCAAACACAACTATTTTTCGTATTTTTGCACGGCAAATTGCTTTTACATGTCCAACAAGAATCACAAACCAACATTGTCAAACCCTGTAGCAAAGCCTGCCAAATTAAACAGGCCATCTGCCGCCAATATTATATTCCTGCTGCTGACAGCCGTTCTGATAGTACTGATAACCCAAACGGGCGCGGTGCAACAACATAACCCGCCAGCAAATACATCTGAAAATGAAAAGGCGGATGCCAGCCCCTACACCCAGGACCAGCTTAACTTCTACCAGGACACCATCACCCAATTGCTGCTGGAACATCGTTTTAACGGAACGGTTTTATTGGCAAAACAAGGAACCGTGCTGTTCAGCCGCAGCTTCGGCTTCGCCAACTTCCGCGACCATACACCCCTGACACCGGAAACACCCTTCCAGCTGGCCAGCATCAGCAAAACATTCACCGCCGCAGCTATCCTCCTGCTACAACAAAAGGGCAAGCTGCACATCGACGATAAAGTGATTCAACACATCCCACGTTTCCCCTATCCGGAAGTCAGCATCCGGCACCTGCTCAACCATACCTCTGGCATCCAAAACTATATGTGGCTCGTGGAACGCTATTGGGACAAAAACACCAGACCCACCAACGAAGATGTGCTGGACCTGTTCCTGCACCATCCACGCCACCTCGATTTCTGGCCGGGTACCCGCTTCGCCTATTCAAATACGGGATACGCCTTTCTGGCGTTGGTCATTGAACGCGTAACCGACATGCCGTATGCCTGTTTCATACAAGAAAACATCTTTGACCCTCTGGGCATGGAAAACAGCTTTGTCTATGACCCCAACAACCCGGCCTATGTTGCCGACGACCGCGCCTATGGCTTCCGGCGGTGGGGCCGACACCGCCTGCTGATTCCCGACGTGGACCACGACGGCGTAATGGGCGACAAAGGCATCTATTCCAACATCCATGACCTATACACCTGGGACCGGGCCATCGAGGAAGAGAAGCTGTTACCCGACACCATCTGGAACAAGGCTTTTGCACATACACGTCTGCAAAACAACCGCACCGTAAGATATGGCATGGGTTGGCGCCTGAAAACGTATATGGGCAGCAAAGTGGTTCACCACCCCGGCCGCTGGAACGGTTTCCGGACAACCCTGAAACGCTTTGCGGAACAAGACGCCACCCTGATCATCCTGAACAACACCAGCCGCAACATCGTCTATCTCGCCGAAAGGCTGCAAAACATCCTTTTCAGAGAAGAGCGGGAAACCTTTCATGCCCGGAAAGAACAGGAGGATGACACTGAAACTGAACCCGTGTCCGGAGGCGGGTAACCTTTTCTGCCACAGGCAGATTTAACGGCCTTTAACGATGCAGGGTCATCTCAAAACTCTTTTTCTTCTTATATTTGTATCGCTCAGAACTTCGCTATGGAAATAAACATTGTAAACCATTCAGCTAACCCTTTACCCGCTTACGAAACTGCCTTCTCGGCAGGAATGGACCTACGGGCGAACCTTTCGGAGCCAGTGGTGCTTAACCCCCTGGAGCGCTGTCTCATAGACACAGGACTCTACATTGAGCTTCCGGCCGGCCATGAGGCACAGATCAGGCCTCGCAGTGGCCTGGCTGCCAAAAAAGGTATCACCATACTGAACGCCCCGGGCACCATCGATGCCGATTATCGGGGAGAAATCAAAGTGATCCTGGTTAACCTGTCAAATGAACAATATGAGATACAACATGGTGACCGGATCGCCCAGATGGTAATAGCAAGGCACGCACGTGCCACCCTCAGGACAGTCGACAAACTTAACCACACCGTACGTGGAAGCGGCGGGTTCGGCCATACAGGTACGAAATAGACAATCATGATACAAAAAGGAAGATGGATCATCTTGCTGACTTTGGCAACCTTCATCAGTGCATGTGCCACGATCAGGGAACAGGCCGCCACACCAGAGGAAAACGACGAAGAACAGGTGACAGAAGTTACGGAAAGAGACCGGCTCAAAAGCACCACCCTGCTTATTGAGGGCGCACAGCAAAAAATGCTTGACAACCCGGAAGAAGCCATCGAACGGTTTATCGAAGCCACAGAGGCCGACCCGGAAAATGATGCAGCCCATTATGAGCTGGCAAAGGCCTATGCAAAGCAGGGAGACTATGAAGAAGCACTGCGTCACGCCCAAAACGCCACAGAACTCTCTCCCGGAAACAAACACTACCAGATGTCCCTTGCCGACATATATACCCTGAAAAACCAGCTGGATGATACCATTCGGATTTATGAGGCGCTCGTGAAACAAAACCCCGGGGATATTGCGCTTCACGAGGAACTAGTCAGCGCCTACCTGCGCAACGACCAATACGACAACGCCATTGATGTCCTTGATTATATCGAAAGTCAAATCGGTTTTTCCAGGCAGATAAGCATGCAGAAACAACGGCTTTTGGTAGAACAGGGTTATTTTGACCGCGCCATTGAAGAGGCGGAAAAGCTGGTGGAGATGTTTACCAAAGAGGAAGCATTTTATGAACACCTGGGAGAGCTGTACATGCATACCGGACGCGATGAAAAGGCAAAAGCAACTTTTGAGCGCCTGCTCGACGAGGTGCCCGGAAGCCCTTCCGCCAACATGATGCTCGCCGACTATTACCGCCAGCGTGATCAGGAAACCAAAGCGTTTGACTATCTAAAAGAGGCATTCCGAAGCCCGCGAATGGAAGTGGAAAACAAGGCACGTGTCATATTTTCCTATATGCAGCTTGCCGAAGAGAACCCGGAGCACATGGAACATGCACGGGATCTTTCCGAAATCCTTCTGGAGGCTCATCCCGACGATCCCGAAGCATACATGATTTACGGAGACATCCTGAACCGCAACGAGCAGACCAGGGAAGCCCGGGAAGTATATCTGGAGGGCGCCCGCCTTGACCCATCCAACCTCGAGCTTTGGCAGCAAATCCTGAACCTTGACATGAGAATGGAAAACTACAATGCTATGCGCGACCATTCAGACCAAGCCCTCGAATATTTCTTTGAACAACCCATCCTTTATCTGTTTAACGGCCTGGCAAACATGCAGCTTGAAGAACATGAAGCGGCTGTCTCATCCCTCGAGTACGGCAAAAGTATCGTCATGGACGATGAGGAGCTGAAACAGGAGTTTTATACCATGCTGGGCGACAGTTATTATCAACTCGGCCAATATGATGCCTCGGACCGCCACTATGAAAAAGCCCTGGAGGTCAACCCCGACAATACCACAACGTTAAACAACTACAGTTACCACCTGGCTGTCAGGGGCGAACGTTTGAAGGAGGCCCTGCAAATGGCAGAGAAAGCCGTAGAACTTGACCCCGAAAATGCCGCTTTTCTGGATACCTACGGCTGGGTGCATTATCAGAAAGGTGATTACCAGAAAGCTGAAAAATGGATCGCCAAAGCCCTGGAACACGCAGAAGTCCCGAGTGCCGACGTTTTGGAGCACTACGGGGATGTGATGTATAACCTGGGAAATGAAGAAAAAGCCATCGAATTCTGGAAAAAGGCCAGGGAAAAAGGACCCGGATCTGACCTTCTTGATAAGAAAATCCGGGATGGCACGTTGTATGAATAAAAAAGACATCGTGTTGATAAAACTTAGATTATTTCAGATCATCATCCTGTTACTCTTCATGACAGCCTGCGGGCCGCTGGAGGAAGTGGTGGACCCCGACATCCCCCGGGAAGAGGTGCTCGTATCCGAGACCCTCTCCAGCCTCAAAGATCGTGAGGCCACGTATGACTTTTTCTCCACAAGGTTTTCGGGCAATGCCGAGATCAACCGCAACAACATCAGCCTCAGTGGCAATATCCGTATCAAAAAAGATTCGGCCATCTATATCTCCGTGGCACCCTTTCTGGGTATTGAGATCGCCCGCCTGTTAATCACCCCCGACACGGTGAAATTCATCAACCGGGCAGAGGGAACCTACTTTTCCGGCGATGTGAGATTCATCAACAACATGCTGAATGCCAGCCTTGATTATTATATGCTTCAGGCGCTACTGGTCGGAAACGATTTCGACCATTTCTCCTCGACCAGCCAGGAAGCTACTTATGATGAAAACAGGGTTTTGTTACAAAGCGAAGCCCGCTATCCGGTCAGGGAAAGTCACCAGCCTGTCATGTTTGAGCAAAGCCTCTGGCTGGACATTGACTCCTACCGCATCCGGGAGAACCTGCTCTACGAACCCATAACACGAAGGAGTCTGCGGGCACGTTACAGCGATTTCGAGGAAATACAGGGCGAACAGGTCCCCACCGGTGTCTACCTGACCTTTATCGAGCCTGACAGCAGAGCAGAACTAACATTGCAGTACAAAAGAACAAGTATTAACGAACCGGAATCTATCAGCTTTTCCATTCCGGAGGATTATCGCCCTATGAATGATTGATTGAGACTGTCAATAGTGTTTTTTATCATGATCAGATACCCGATACAAACAATACAGCGTCAACTGGTTGATATAGCAGCCATATTGTTATTCTTTGCTTGTATTCTTGCGGGCAGTGGTGATGTAGTGGCACAGTCACGTGAAGACCTGGAGCGAAGAAAGGAAAGGCTGGAGGAGGAGATCCGTATGACCAGCCGCTTGCTGGAAGAGGCCAGGGAGTCGGCAGAAACAGGGATACGCGAGCTGGTGATCATCAACAATCGGATAGAGCGACGGGAGGAATTGTTAAGCAACATTCAGCAGGAGATACGCATCATAAACCGTCGTATTTCTGAACTGACAGCCTCCGTGGAGGAGCTGGAGGAGGAGCTTGAACGGCTGAAAGACGCTTACGCCGAAATGATCAGGCATGCCGCCCGTACACGTGATGCCTATCAGCGTATCATGTTTATCTTCTCATCCAGCGACTTTAACCAGGCTTATCTGCGCATGCGTTACCTCCAGGAATACAGTGAACATCGTCGTCAGCAGGCCGAACGTATACAGGAAAAAAGCAATAAGCTTGATGAGCAGATCGCCACCCTGGAAGAGGAGCGGGAGCGACAGCAGGTCCTTCTGGCAAACCAGCGCGAGGCCGTTCGCGAACTGGCAAGGGAGCGGGCAGCGCAGGAGCAGACAGTGGCCCTTTTGCAGGAGAAGGAGGAAGAGCTACAGGCAGAGCTTGAAAGCCAGCAAAAAGCTGCCAGGGAGCTCGACCAGGCAATACGCCGTGTCATTGCCGAAGAACGCCGCAAAGCAAGGGAGCGGGCCGAAGCCGAGGGGCGCGAAACAACAGACATGTTCGCACTTACCCCGGAAGAACAAGCACTCTCCGAAAATTTTGCCGATAACAGAGGCAACCTTCCCTGGCCAACCGAACGGGGCGTGATCACCAGCCGTTTTGGAGAACAGCCCCACCCGGTACTGCCCGGTATCAAAATCGCCAATAACGGTATTGATATTTCTACAGAAGAAGGAGCCCACGCCCGGGCCATATTCGACGGAAGCGTCTCAAGGGTCATCTCCATACCAGGAGGCTTGTATGCAGTCATCGTAAGGCACGGAGAGTACCTTAGCGTCTACTCCAACCTTTCAGACGTATTCGTTGTGAATGGTCAGGAGATAGAAGCCAAAGATGAGTTGGGCGTGGTAGGAACCAATGAGCGTGAAGCGAAAACCAATTTGCACCTGGAGATATGGAAAGGCAACGACAAACAAAATCCGGCCTCCTGGATCGCCGGCAGGTAGCCTTCTTATGAGACAGTTTCAATAAAATTATAACCACATAATATTTGGCCGGCAGATGGCTGAATTTGCAAAAAAAGACGTAGGTTTGTAATAAAACCGAAAACCAAAAAGAACACATATGAGCTACACATTACTGTTTTCACCGGGACCAACAGAGATTATCATCATCCTGCTGGTTGTGCTCCTGCTCTTCGGCGGCAGAAAAATTCCCGAACTGATGCGCGGTTTGGGCAAAGGGATGAGAGAGTTTAAAAATGCACAGAAAGATGACGATTCGGATAACGACCAGGAGGACACAACAGCGAATGATAAAGAAAAAAAAGAGTAACGGTTATAGTGTTTCCCGGGTGTTTCTTTCGGGCCTTTTAATGGTGGTATTTTACCTTTCGGGCACAAGTTTTTCTGCAGCGCAAGCGCCACTGCAAACGCCACCGACACCGCCTGATGATATGCCGGCCGAACCGGCTGATTCTGTCGTGATCGCACCGGATGACCCCATTGTGGTGATGCTGGACAGCCTTGCCAACCTGAAGCTGTTTGAGTCCCTCGACCGGCACGCTGAAGACGCTATTGTGCGCCGGCATAATTTTCCTTCCGGCTTTGTACCAGCCTTTTCCGACTCGGTATACCAGAAGCGGATACGGGCTTTAGATGCCTATTCACCCTTTGACTTCGTTTACAACCAGCAGGTCAAGACCTTTATTGACCTTTATTCGAGAAGGCGACGGGACCTGACCGAACGCATACTGGGCGTGGGCAATTATTATTTTCCCCTCTTTGAGAAGCACCTCGACCGTCATAACATTCCACTGGAGATGAAGTACCTGGCGGTCGTAGAGTCAGCCATGAACCCAACCGCCCGTTCCCCGATGGGTGCTACCGGCCTGTGGCAGTTTATGTATCACACAGGGCTGCGTTACGGCCTGGAGGTAAACAGCTATGTAGATGAGCGTGCCGATCCACTCAGGTCTACGATGGCAGCCTGCTACTATTTAAATGACCTGTACGACATTTATGGCGACTGGTCGCTGGTCATCGCTGCCTACAATGCAGGGCCCGGGAGGGTGAACCGTGCCATACGGCGTGCCGGAGGGGTTCGGGACTTCTGGTCGATAAGACCTTTTCTGCCCCGGGAAACCCGCAACTATGTACCGGCCTTCATCGGCGTTACCTATGTGATGGAATACGCTGAAGAGCACAATCTGTACGCGGTCCCGCCAACCTATTCCCATCATGATGTCGACACGACGGAAGTCAGGCAGGAGCTTGGCCTGCGAAACATAAGTAAGTTGCTGGACATTCCGCTTGATGTGCTTCGGCACATGAACCCGGCTTTCCGTCAGAACATCATCCCACACAACCCTGAGAACCCATATGTCCTCAGGCTTCCAAAAGAATATATAGGGCTTTTCCTGGCCAATGCGGAAGAGATCTACAACTACCGCACACCCGAGGAGATCCGTCAGGAGGAGCTGAGAGAGCAACTGGCAGAGACCACCGTGCATGTTGTATCGCGCGGAGAGGTATTGGGTGCCATTGCCCGGCGATATGGCTCCTCTGTCCGGGAGATACAGCGACTCAACAACATGCGCGGGACTATGATCCGGCCCGGACAACGTCTGATTGTCAGGGCACCGGTGCAGACCCGCAGCAGCGCATCATCCAGCGCCAATGTCCATGTGGTACGCAGCGGAGAAACCCTGGGTGTTATCGCCCGCCGGTATTCTGTCTCCGTAGATCAGCTGATGCAGTGGAACAATATCAACAACACCGTCATAAGGCCAGGACAGCAACTGATGGTCAGGCCGCCGGAAACCCATACGAGCAAATAAAATCACTCGCTCTGTGGCATATATTTTGTAGTACTGGTTTTAAAAAAGATGCTTATGAAAACAAACACCTTATTCCGGGTTATCTCCCTTGTTTTTCTGGCTTTCCTGTTGTTTGCCATAACGGCATGCGACACCTCCGATCGTCCGTCCAAACCCTCTGCTTCAGGACGGGCAGGCGAACTTCTGACCATCATGGAACCCTCGCTCTGGGACGGCAACGTTGGTGAAACATTCCGGGATGTGTTCCGGGCCCCCGTACCCATGCTGCCACAAGCGGAACCAATGTTCGACGTGATATTTGTACCCACCGATGACTTTTCCAAGGTCTTTCAAACCCATCGCCATATCTTTTTTGTTGAGAAGGATGAAAGCCTGTCATCCCCCTCTATTGAAATACAACGCGACGTGTGGGCATATCCCCAGCTGGTTGTCCGCGTTAAAGCACCGTCTGAAGAAAGCATCAATAATATCCTGCTTAACAACAAACAAAGCTTCTATGACCGTTACCTGGCCGTTGAACGTTTGCGCCTGAAAAACGCCTATGAACGCATGTTGCAAACCTCTTCCTATGAGGCCGTCAAAGACATGTTTGGCATTGAGATGGCCATCCCGGAAGGCTATTTCGTGGCTAAGGAGGGAGAAGATTTCATCTGGCTCCGGAAATCAGCCACGCAGGAAGAATTTGACCAGTCTGTGATGATCTGGACCCTGGATTATACCGATCCGGCTATCGATTTTGATGAAGATGTCATTTGGGAACGGCGCGACTCCATTACCGAACAGTACATCCCCGGCCAGTTCCCGGGCACCTACATGACAACCTACCGGGGCGATCTGGAAGTTTTGCGGCCACAGTTCAGGGAGCTGACGTTTAATGACATGTACGCCGTTGAAGCCCGCAGCCTCTGGCGCGTGGAAGGAGACTTTATGGGCGGCCCCTTTGTCACTTATACCTTTGTTGATGAACAGACCAACCGCCTCTTTATGATCGACGGCTGGGTATTCGCCCCCGATTATAAAAAACGGGATTATATGCGCCAGGTAGAAGCCATCATCTGGTCGCTGGAGTTTGCAGACCGCGAAGAGGAGGAGGATGAAGAGGAAGAAGAAGAGCCGGCGGAGCAACCGGAAGTCTGACCAGCAAACAGGTTATCCCCCATATAATCTAACGAAAAAGATGGTCCTTTAATAGGAAAGGATAAAATCTGTCAGATTGGTGTTGCTGGCGAGATTGAGTTTCTTCCTGAGCCTGTACCTGCTTATTTCAACGCCACGAACGGAAATATTCATAAGTGGTGCTATTTCTTTTGTTGACAGATTCATACGCAGGTAAGCACAGAGTCGCAGTTCTTTGGGCGAAAGATCCGGATATTTCTCTTTAAGCCGGTTCAGGAAATCCTGATGAACTTCATCAAAGTAACTGTTGAAAAGCGACCAATGCTTTTCATTTTGCAAGTCCCGGTTGACCTTTTTCATAAGGTTGTTTACCTGTTGTCTTTCAGGACTGTCAGAAGGATATTCTTTCAGCAACTTGCTAAGTTCATTTTTCAAGCCGGTCAGCATCTTGTTTTTCTGAATAAGATGCATGGTAATATTGGCCAGCTCTTTATTCTTATGTTGCATTTCTTGTTTCAGGCTTTCATTACGCAGGTGCATGATCTCTTTTTCGCTCAGTGCCGTTTGTGCCTCAAAGAGCTTTTCCTTATGGGCCAGTTTCTTTTCTTGTCTGATCTTCTCCCTTTGCCGGATCCTGAGCATCCTCCTGCGAATGAAGTATACCGTGGCTGCAATGGCCAGTAACAACAGCGTGACATACACGATGTAGGCCGCCGTGGATCGCCACAGCGGTGGAGCAATGCTAAAATGAAAGGCGCTGACCTCGCTTTCAATCCCCAGGGCGGTACGCGCTTTTATCTCAAAGACATAGTCTCCTTCGCGCAGGTTTGTATAATCCCTGAAGTTGTGTTCATCCCATTCAGACCATGTTTCATCAAAACCTTTTAGCCGGTTAGAAAACATTGTAGAAGCAGGATCTTCATACATGGGTATGGTAAATTCAAATGTCACTGCGTTTAAAGCAAATGGCAGCTCAGGCGGGTTGTTCTGATTGTTTTTTATTCCAGGACCATCCAGAAAGAATGTGTCTCTTTCTTTATTGCCGAAAAAAGAAATACCGGTAAAATACACTTCTTCAATGGTGAAGTAATCATTTATAACAGTAGGGTCATAATGTATGAGCCCATGCTGGGAACCTATATAGGCATTGGCATCATCTGCAACAAACAGGTTTTCAAAAGCCGGCATTAGTATGTCACTGATCCTGGCAAATGGGACGACGATGTCGCGGAATGTGCCATCGTAAAGACGTCGCATAAGCCCCATGTAATCCAGGGTATAATACCAGATATTCCCGTTATCATCCTGCTTCATATGGTCAACAAACTCTTTATTTTCAAAGAGCTCCTGCAAGAAAGGATGTGGCAGAAACGCGTCGGCACTTCGGTCATATTGCATAATTCCCTCATGCGTTGATACCACCATCTCCCCGTTAATTGCATGGATGTGATACGGGAGGTCTCCGGGCAACCCGGCCTCATCGTAAAAAAGACGTACCTCCTCAATCCGCGAAAAATCACCGGAAGGATCCAGCCTGAACAAACCCCTGTAGCCATGCGATACCCACAGGTAACCATGCTGATCGTAAAACAGGTCACGGCTTGATTCCCGAAAACCTTCCACTTCGTCCAGCAAATGCCAGTTGCCGTTTCTGTTCTGAAGCCTTGCCAGGCCTGTAAAGGTACCTGCCAAAGCCATGTCATCATGTTCCGGCAACTCCATGAAAGACCAGAAGCCACGAATATCCGATATCTGTCGTGCCCGGAATCCTTCGATCTGAAACGAACCTTGATTATGGCCGCATAGCAGGGTATTGTCAATAACCTCCAGGCTCCAGACCTGTCCTTTCGTCCCTTCAATCAGCCTGAATTCCGTTTCCTCCCCGTACTTGTTCCGGAGCTCATCTTTGCGCTGTGCATAAAGCCCCTGATTGGTTCCGACATATAGAATATCGTCATACAAAACCGTGGCATAGGTGCTTTCAACATTAAAATTGTAATCGAACTTTGTGAGGGCAGAGCTAATTTCGACATAGTCAATACCATTGTCCATGCCCAACCATAAATTTTTGCGTTGATCTTCAAAAAGAGCCAGAACCGTGTTTGTTTGTAAACCCTTGTTCCTGTTTAGGTGTTGCACCAGGTTTCCCTGCTGGTCGGTAATAAATACACCATTGCTTATCGTACCGAATGCATAGTTGCCAGAGGTGAGCCTGATACCGGCGTATGGGTCATATTGTTGCAGGTTGCCGTTGATCGCGCCACCCCAGGGCTTCATACCCTGATCATCCAAAAGGAAAAACCCTTCACCGGATATCCCCACAAGCAGGGAGCTATTGTTGTGCGGTATGATACAGGTGACATCTTCCTGCCGGAACAAAGGATTGTTAGAAACAAGGGAAAGAGACCCGTTTTCGAGCTGCATAAGCCCTCGTTCCAGATCTATAACATAGTAGTTATCTTTCACTTCATACATAAAGCCAAACTGGCCTGACGGTTGAATAACCTCTATTTCACCGTCTTCCAGAATAAAAACGCCCAAAAAAGACTGAAAAATAACCCTGCCCTGATCATAAAAGATGCTCCATACTTCATCGAAGTTTTTGTATTCCTCCGGGATAAGGTGGGTTAATGAGTTCCATACGAGCTCACCCTTCTCATCAGGAGCCAGGAACCCGATTTCTTCAAAGGCACCCGCATAGATGGTATCGCCAACGGCCATGACGGATCGCACCACAGATGCGTTGGGCATACGATAAGTTTCCCAGCCTGTGCCATCAAATTCGAGGATGCCGTCGTTGTTTCCGAAATACAGAAACCCGCGCTCGCTCTGGGTCACAGACCAGTTTTGGGTTCCGGCATCATAGTTGCTTCGCGGATGATTCACAATAAAGGGCAGGCCAATCCCTTTTATCTGGGCTGACCCGGGACCCCCAATCAGGAGCACCAACAGTAGTATATAAAATCCACGAAATATCTTCATGCCGGAAGAGGAATATGCTGTCAAATATAAAGAAATTTTGATAAAGACATAAA